>CAMZKQ010000020.1 GCA_947311265.1 uncultured Chlorobiota bacterium
GTACCAGTAATGGTAATTTTTTGTGCCGGTGTAGAAAATGAGTTGGAGGTTATTTGAGAGCCTGCCCTATCAGTAATAATTCCTAGCTTAGAAATTTTGAATGCAAGGCTATCATTTTCAGTAATTTGGCTCAAATCTTGTTTTAGCCAAATATTCAAATTAAAAGCATTACTAGTGCCATCGGCAATAGCAATGGCTTGCGAAAAGGTGAATTTCAATGTGTCATTATCCACAACTCCAATATAAGGAGCATCTGTTCCTGAAACAGATAAACTTGCCCCTTCAATAGCCAAAGTCCAGTCTTCTATCGAATTTTCATCAGCTTGTGTAAAATAAATTTCGTTAATACTAGTGGGCACATTATCGCCAGTTCCTGCATCGGTAATCGAAAAATCTAAAACCGAAATGGCATCGCTTGCATTATCAATAGTAGATGCAATTTCAGTAGGCTCGGTGTTACTGCCTTCGGCAAGGAGGGTATTGCGATTTACCCCTTGCTTTCCGCTGATATATACATCATCTATCCATAAATTTTGGTCAGAGCTAGAGGAGTACTCATAGGAAATACCAAAATAATCGGGGCTAAATAATTCGGAAGAAATAGTTTTTGAACCAAAAAGTTCTAAATTATCGAAACCTCCTGTGGTGTCGGCATAGACTGCCCACTCGCCGTTAGGCGAACGAGAAACACGGAAGCCAACTGCGGTATTTGTGCCAATATTCTCTTCCCAGTCTATACCTGTGTTTAGCATTTTTTCGGCATCACCATTGGATATTTTCCAAAGGTATAAAGAGTCGTCGCTACCACTATAATCCACACCAAGTGTGTAGGCATTTATTTCGCCAGAGGGCAACATCTGTGAAGCATCAGCATCGGCAAGTAAAAATACTGCCCAGTTATTCGACGATGAAGGGTTTACGCCGTGCTGTATTTGGAATTTCCAAACTACAGTATCGGCAGTAAAATCTAAATCGCAGAGGGGACGAGCAATAATATCTCTGCCCGATTCTGGGTTGTCGAAAATATGATGTAAGGAGTAGTTGCCATTTATTGGGTCAGTGCTAGAGGCCGACCAGCGATTGCTTACTAGCTCGTCCCAGCCCGTAATATCGCCATCTTCAAAATTATCGCTGGCACAATATATAATGTCTTTGGCGGCAATAGTGTTGGTTTCTTTTTCGGTAAATCCTGTGGTATTTACTAAGATGGTAAAATTTTCGATACTGCTGTAACTTAAATCTGACCAATTTGCCGTTCCGGCAACGGCATTTGCCGATAGCCCACTAGTAGAAGAGAGTGTGCCAGTACCTCCGCTTGTGCTTAGTGTTATTGAGCCAGAAAAATCAGTATCAATATTTCCATTATCGTCGGTGGCAATTGCCGTAAGCGGAAATTCGTAGTTTACAGGTACTTCTTCGGGGTAGTCTTTGACGATGAATTGCTGCCCAATAATAGCTACTTTTTGCCCGCCCGATAGGATTTCTCCTGCGGGTATTGTTGAGCCTAAATTGCTGATTTTTAAACCAGTAAGTGGTAATGCAAATTCAACGCTATCGTTATCTGCAATGGCATCTAAGTTAGATTTTAGCCAAATTTTTAGTTGAAATGTGGAAGAACTGCCATCGGCAACCTCAAGGTCGGAGGGCAGAACAAATTTTAAAGAGTCGTTATCTACAACGCCTGCAAAGTTGCCTGTAATTCCTGTGCCTGTAAGGATTGCTCCTGAAATAACTGAAGCCCAATCATTAATTCGGTTCTCTGTGCCTTGGGTAAAATATATTTCTGAAATTATTGTTGGGGAGGTGTCGCCAGAACCGGCATCGGTAATTTTAAAATCTAAAACTGTAAGGGCTTCGCCTTGGGTATCTATGGTTGATGATATTTCAGAAGGTTCGGCATTACTGCCAGCAAGCAGTTGGGAGTCTTTGTTTTTGCCTTGTTTTCCTCGGATATAAATATCATCGACCCATAATTTTCTGTCGGCAGCCGATGAGTATTCGTAGTGGATACCAAAATAATTAGCGGCGTACATTTCTTGGGCAACTGTTTTTGTGCCTGAAAGCACGAGATTGTCGAAGCCGCCATCAGTATCTACATAGACTGCCCACTCTCCGGCGGGCGACCGCTCGATGCGGAAGCCTGCGGCAGATGCTGTGCCTGTGGCATCTTCCCAGTCGATGCCTGTATTTAGTACTTCGGAGGCAGAACCGGCTGTGATTTTCCAGAGGCGTAAGCTGTCGTCGCTACCGGTGTAATTTACGCCTAGGGCGTAGCCGTTGGCTAGTCCGCTAGGCATCATTTCTGCGGCAGCAGCATCGGAAACTAAAAATACGGCCCAATTATTACTGGACGATGGGGTATTGGTGTGCTTAATTTGGAACTCCCAAAAAACGGTATCGGTAATAAAATCTAAATCGCACAATGGGTGCGAAATCATATCTCGCCCAGAGCTAGGGTTGTCAAAATCGTGGTGTAAGGAAAATCCGCCATTAATGGCATCAATGGCAAGTGCTGACCAACGCCCTGCGGTGCTTTCTGTCCAGCCGGCAATGTCTTGGTCTTCAAAATCATCATCAATACAAACTAAAATATCTTGCGAATTTATTAAGGCGGAAGTGAGCGGTGTAAGCCCAGTTGTACTGGCAGTTATTGAGTAAAATTCTTCGGTATCGTATTGTAAATCAGTCCATTCTGAAAGGCCTAAAACTGCGGATTTAGAAAGCCCTATGACTGAACTAAGGTTGCCTGTTCCTGCGGAGCGGGAAAGGGTTATTGAGTTTGTAAAGTCGGTGTCTATATTATCGTTGGCATCGGTAGCTGCTGCAGATAATGGGAAATTGACATTTAATGAGGTGAAGCTGGGAATGCTCTGGAAGGCTAGTTTTGTGGCAGTAATGTTTACTGAGATTGCTCCGCTTTCTATATTTCCTACTCCAAAGGCAGAGCCTGTGCCGCTTGTGCTAATGCTGGTAAAGGCTAGTTTGAAATCTAAATTATCGTTGTCGCTGATGTTTGATAAATCAGTATTTAGCCAAATTTTGAGGGTGTAAGTTTCGGGTGTTCCTTCGGCAATGGAGATGGAGCTGTTGGGCGAAAATGAAATGCCTGTGGGTGATATTGTGCCTGTAAAAGTGCCGTCGTTTCCTGTGAGTTCGGCGCCTGCAATGGCATTTGCCCAATCGGCAACTTGGTTGTTTGTGCCTTGGGTGATATTGAGTGTGTTTATGATTGTGGCTAGCCCGTCGCCAGATTGGGCATCGGTAAATGTAAAGTCGAGTACCGAGAAGGCTTCGCCTTGGGTGTCTAGGGTGGAATTTATTGAGCTTGGTTCGGCGGCTGCTCCTGCGGCTATTTCGGAGTCGGTATCGTTGCTGGCTACTGCTGTGCCTTTTACAAGGATGTTGTCGATATCGCCTCGCCCGGTAGAGCCTACATTAGGGTCGCCGTTGATGCGTGTGTTGGAGGTCATTATCCAGCGGAGGTAGAGGTTGGCTTGGTTTTCGCAAGGGGCTGGTAATGCTAAATCGACCACATCTGCGGAAGTCCAATCGGAGGCTACGGTAATTGTGCTAGATGGTACATCTACCCAAGCAATGCTATCGGTACTGTATTGTATTTTGAAATCTCTTGGTGCTGTGGAAGAGCCACTTTGCTGGGAGGATACTGTTAATGTGCCGTATCCTGTTGTGGCAATGTGGATGCACCAATATTTTGTGTCCATACCTGCGTTCCATTTTTTTGTGGTAAATGAAAAATTGCCCCCGCCTTCGCTTCGGTAAACAGTAGTGCCAGTAGTGTTGTAGCTAACACCTCTTGATGTATTTGGGGCAACACCTGCATCTGCTATGGAGTCTTGGTCGTCAAAATTCCATTCTGCGAGGGTGGTTTGCGAGTTTGCAGTAATTCCTGCAAAGAGGAATGCAATTAGTAATAATTTTTTCATACTTTTGAGCTTATTATTTTGTAGAAAATAGTGTTTTTTTGTATCTGAAAAATAAGGTTCTTAAAAAACTGAAAAAGTATAAAAAGTTTAAGGGATTAACAAATTTAAAAGGGTAAATATTTTTATGAAAATAGCAATTGTAGGAGCAACTGGTTTGGTGGGCAGTATTATGCTTAAAATTATTGAAGAGAGGAAGTTGGATATTACTGAATTAATACCTGTTGCTTCGGCAAAATCAGTGGGCAAAAAATATGTTCAATTTAAAGGTAATCAGTTGGTTATAGTTTCTATTGAGGAGGCTATTGGGCGAGTACCAGAGTTTGCATTATTCTCGGCTGGTGGTGCTGTTTCTAAAAAGTATGCTGGAAAGTTTGCAGAAAATGGAACAATTGTAATTGATAATTCTTCGGCTTGGCGAACAGATGAAACAAAAAAACTAGTTGTGCCAGAAATAAATGTGAGCTGTTTAAGTAAAACGGATAGAATTATAGCTAACCCCAACTGTTCTACCATACAGATGGTAATGGTTTTAGCACCTTTGCATCAGAAATATAAAATTAAACGGCTTGTCATTTCGACGTACCAATCGGTTTCTGGCACGGGAGCTAAGGCATTGAAACAGTTTGATAATGAAGTGCATGGGATTGATGGGGAAATGGCTTATCCATATCCAATTTATAAAAATTGTTTACCGCATTGCGATGATTTTTTGGATAATGGCTATACTAAAGAGGAGCAGAAATTAATTTTTGAAACGAATAAAATTTTAGCGGCTAATATAAATATTACCGCTACTGCGGTAAGAGTGCCTGTTTCTGGTGGGCATTCGGAGGCCGTAAATATTGAGTTTGAAAATGATTTTGATTTACAAGAAGTGAGTGAGGTATTGGCAAGTACTAGCGGTGTTGAGCTGCAAGATAATCCTGAAAAGTTGGAATACCCAATGCCTTTATTTGCCGAAGGAAAAGATGCTGTTTTTGTGGGGCGTATTCGCCGAGATTTTTCGCAGAAAAATACGCTTAATTTATGGATTGTTGCTGACAACCTAAGAAAAGGGGCGGCCTTAAATGCAATTCAGATATTGGAATGCTTGCTATAGGGGGGCGGTTTTGGAAATGGGTATCTAAATGCTATCAAAAATATGTTGTAATATTTCTGTTTCATCAACCAGTAGGTTAAAGTATTTGTAGCGGTTAATAATAAGGACTTGCGTTTTGCGTACGGCGGTTAGGTATTCGGCATCTTCTGTAATATTCATGCCTCGAGTAATTATTATTTTTTTTCTAAATATAATTTCTTCTTTACCTTCGGGTTGAAATGAGAGTGAGCCTTTTAGCATAATGAAAATATCGTCAGAACCTTGATATTCAGACAATAAGCGGTCGCCTTTTTCTAGGGAAATGGGTACAATTAACTTTGCAATTTTCACAAGGTGTTGGTCGGGGATACTAAAAAAGAGCTGGAATCGACGGAGTAATTTTACCTTATCGGGCAGCAAATAGCCTGATGACTCTGTGAAAATGGGAATCATTTTTTGTTTTTCAGCACTCATGTGCGAAAGGTATTCGATACATTTTGCTGCATTTTCGTCATAAACTACTTTTGCGGCGGCAGAATATACTAGCTCGTCGGGGTGAAACAGGCAAAGGAAAACTTCGTCGGGCAAATCACTCCTTTTTATGTAGTTGAGTACTGGTTTAATATTTTCAGAAGTCCATAAAGGAATGTCCTCATAGCTATTGGCTTGCATGTTTTGTGCATTGGCAGATTGTTTTTTCTTGTGTATTCTTCCCATCATTTCTAATATTTTAGAAATGGTCCAGTTGCCTAGCTCATCAAAATCACGCATAATGCCATCGCTAAGGCGTTGTTTGAAAGTGAGTTTTTTTTGTGGGAAGTATTTTGATAGTTTTTTTATTTTCTGTGGCACCGAAATATCATCGAACATCGGGATTATAATTGGCTTTAAATCCTGAATAATAAAATTGTCGATTAGTTCTAGGGCATAGATTGTATTTTTTCCGACGATGTTTTTTTTGATTAAACTAATAACACGTGGGTCGTGTAGGAAACTAAGTAGGCTAAAGAGTTGCTCGTAGCTACTGCTTTTTTCTTGGTCGAGTGCCAAAAATAGTTTTAATGTGTTTTTTTCGTCCTCAATATCTTTTATGGCCGAAAGTATCCAAAGTAGATTTTCTACCACATCGGCAACTTTTTTCTTTACCACTTCTTGCTCCTCTTCTAGGGCTTGATATTTGCAATAATACAATGCCCATATTGCAGCGAGTTGGATACTTCTACTAGGGTAATTGAGTTGGGCTACAATAAGGCTTCGGGCTGGTTTAGACCCCATTTTAGCATAAATTTCGATTATTTTTTCTAAAATATCCTCCTCTTGTGTATCGGTGAATAACTCTTCGAGGTAGGGGAGGGTAACTTCGCCCATATCTAGGATTGCAGCGGTACTGAGGTGGTAATATTGTGGGGATTTTAGTAATAAAATAATTTGTTCTATTAACTTTTCGGAGCGGTGTGTTACCGCTAGTTTTATTATTGCACTTTTTACTTCTTTATTTCTACTTTGCAGAAGGGTGAGTAGAATTTGCTCTGTATTTTCAAGCTTATTTTTGGTCAGAAATTTCACCACTTTTAGTTGTTCTTTGGAGTCTTTAGAGGCTACAAGTGCTGTAATATCTGTGGCTGAAATATTTGCCTCCTTAAAGTCTAGGTACTGCGATGCTCTACTGGCGAGCTGCTTTACCTCTGCATCTTCTGTTGTTTTTAGTAGTTTATCGATTTGTTTTTTTGTGCGTTCTCGCCAAGTGGGGTCGATACTGCGAAGGACTGCTTTTTGTATTTCTGTATCTTTTTTTTGGAGTAAGGAGGCTGCATAAGGCTCAAAAATACGGGGGTTCGTTTCCGAGAGGATATTTACTGCTAGGTTTACTACATTATCACTAAAGCGTTTGAATTTTTTGCCTAAAACTTCTGTACCGTATTGGTATTTAGAGGCTTCTCTTTGTTTCTTTTTGCTGAGTTCTCGCAAAACTTCCCTTAGTTTGCTTTTGTAGGCCAAGTAAAGTCGCCATGCAACAAAAGTCCAGCCGACTAAAATAGGGATAAAAAGGACGGAAAAATACTCTAATTTAAAGCCATCGCCGGTATCCAAGATAACTTTTATTAGGAGTAAAAAAGCTCCTGCAATACCAATTGCAAACTGCATTACTACGCCTACTTTTGTTTGTACGGCAAGTTGTAGGCTTTCAGGAAGCGGTTGGTAGAGGATATTAAAAGCTGGGTCGTCTAGCCCTCGGCGGAGGATACGCTCCATGGATTTATTTAGTGTCATCAGTACTAAGAAAATAATGGTGGCAGTACCGGAGGTAAAGCCAACTATGGCCGATATTATTACAATAATAGTAAGTGCGATGGGCATAACGGTTAGCCCTAATTTTACGCCATAGCGGCTCAATATTCGGCTAGAAAAATAGGAAATGATTAATTCGCCTACTTTTAGACCGGCAAAAACAAGTGCCAAAAATCGGGGGACGCTGCCTTCGTCTGCAAATAGTGTGTCTGAGTGTGCCTTTATCCCTGCAAGGAAACCAAAATCGGCAACGTAAATTACGGTCATCGAAAGTGCTGCGGCAGCAAAAATGAGGCGGAAATATTTTTCTTTTAATAGCTCTCGGAAACTATTATTTTCTTTTTTTGTGGCCTTTCCTGCTATTTTTTTAGGGACGTGTTCAGGGAATTTCTTATAAATGATAATTAGTAAGGCCATGCCTATTGCTAGGCTAACTGCTGCAATGGCGAGTAGGTTGTAGCTTGTGCCTATTATTTTGGCAATTAAAGGGATTATCAAGTAGCCTAATATCGAGGCAATTACGCCACCCATGTTGATTAGCCCAAAAAGGCGTTTTATTTGAATAAGGTTCAGGAGCTTTATGGCCAACCCGCCAGCTTCTATGCCAACAAGGGAAATGAACGGCCAAGCCCAAATGAATGCAAAGTAGCTTAAATATTTGTCATCGACATGCCCCAGTGCAGCCCTTACTGCTACTGTAACAATGATCATGAAAAGTAATGCTCCGAAAAATAGGTTTTTACTTTTTATTTTTTTCTGTAGAGCGGAATAAATGGCGGTGGTAAGGTAGCCTGCAATCCCGGCAATGATATATGCCATTGGGAGTTCGTCCGAGCCGTAGTTTTTTATAAATACGGCATTGGCCTGTACAAAATAAAATGCAATAAATAGTCCTACAAAAAAAGAATGAAAGAACAACAGCGAAAATTTTGTTGTTTCCTCAGCTTTTAAAGCTAGAGTTTTTATAAGAAATTGTTTGTAAGACAGCATTGGCTTTGGTAAAGGCGACTTTATGGTTTGTTTTTTAGATTGACTTTTTTATACAGTTCAAAATGTAAGCCAAACTAATTTATATGTAAGAAAATACCGAGTCTGTTTTTTTTAAGTTGCGAATTTCTTTTTTTAATCGATCAATTTCTGCCTTTTGTTTTTTGATTGTTTTCTCGGCTTCTTGTTTTTCGCTATTGTAAGTACTAAATTCTTGCGAAAGCCTTGCAGATTCGTTATTAATACGGGCGGCATATAGGGAGGAGGCAATGCTTTCTGATATTTTTTCAATAAACTCAATTTCGTGTTCTGTAAATTTTGTAAAAGAGGCCGTTTCGATAACCCCTACTACAATCCCCTCCATCATAAGAGGAACAATTAGTACGCACCTAGGGTTTGCAGTGCCTAGTCCAGAGCGTACTTCAATATAGTCATCAGGGACATTGGTGATGTATATTTTCTTTTTTTCGAGTAAGCAAGTGCCTACAAGCCCATCGCCAGGTTTTATTATTTTTTTTGTGAATTTACGCCTATCATAAGCAATAGAGGCGGCCATTTCGAGATACACATTTTGTTTATCCGTTTCATTATAAAGAAAAATACCGCCTTGGTTGGCCTTTAAGTATTTTACTAGATTACTGATAATTTCATAGGCCATCTCTTCAATTGTGTCTTGGCTTTTACGCATGATTTCGCTAAACAGGGCATAGCCTTCATTCGCCCAGTTTCGCTTTTCGGCTTCGCTGGCTCTTATTTCTTCTTCTGTTCTTGCTTGGCGAAGGCTTTTACGCATTACTAGTAATGAGTTGCCTAAGTTATCTTCTTCGCTAAGGGTGCTAAAATCGGCATCTAGATTGCCTTTACCAATATGCAGGGCAAATTGTGAGTAGGAATTAACCCCTTCAATAAGGTCGTTTAGCGAGCCAGTCATATCCCCAATTTCGTCATTTTTTATGTCTGTCGATTTTGCTACAAGCCGCCCTTTGGACATATCGAAAAGCTGCCCACGCACTTTGTAGATAGAGTCTGTAATTGTTTTTCCTAGGTAAAATAGACCAACTGATGCAATGATAACAAGTATAATTCCAAAAATAATTGTAATTTTAATTATTTTACTAATCTGGGCATCTAGTTCGGCTTTTTTTCGATTTACCATTTTGTCTATATGTGTAATGTAAACTCCTGTGCCTATCACCCAACCAAGTGGTTGGTAGAGTTTTAGGAAACTTAATTTAGGCAATCGCTCGTTGGAATTGGGCAGGTAAAAATCGTACTCCAGATAGCCTTCGCCACCGCCTTCGTGTATAACATCGGCAATACCTTCGTATATATTTTGCCCGGTGCCCGGGATTTCAAAAAACTTTTCTTGCCCTTCGTACTCGGGGTGTATGGGGTGCATTATCACCGTGTATGGCGGGTTTATTTCGTTGAGCCAAATGTAGCCTGCCGAGCCATATCGCATTACTCTTATATTTTCAACTGTAATTTTAAGGTACTGGGAAAGTATGATAGATTTGGATATGCTACCGCCACCTCCCAAGACCGATTGACCACTGGTAAGCGTAAGTTCATGTGCTTGCTGAATCATATCATAGGCACTATTTACATTTCCTTGAAGTTGTTTTTTTATGATTTCTGTTTGCTCTTTTTTGTATGATTCGATACTTTCAAGCGTTTTATTTTGAAAATCATAAATGGTATAAAATGAAATAGCTGCTATTGAAAATAAAACAGTTACACTTGTAAATAAGGGTAGTTTTGTTCTAATTTTCATGTTTTTGGCAAATCTTTTTTAGTAAATTACGTTTTTCTTTTAATTTCGCAATATAAGCATTTTAATTTTGATATGAAAAGACAAATTAAATTTACATTTTAATATTGTCAATATCAACAAAAAAATAGCTTAAATATCCAGATTAATTTATTTGTAACTAGCAAGTTATATACTTTATTGTTACATCATTTATTTCTTTAATTTATTTAATCAGTAAATAAAAACAAATATTATACCGAATTACTTTGGGTTTGGCTTAATTTCTGCTCACTAGAAATTTACATTATATAATAGGTCTTCAAAATAGGAAAATGGAACGTAATTTATTTTATAAACAAAGAAAAGTTAAAAAGCAAATTTTACTAATACTCTATATCCTGCTTTTTGCAGGATTTGCGAATGCACAAGACAGCCTTTTGGTAGCACAGGCATACAAAAAAGCAGATGCCTCTGATACTTTAAATTTAGAAGGTATCAAATTTAAAAAATTTCCGGGAGATATAGAAAAAGCTAAAAAATATAAACACATTGTTTTACAAAACTGTGCGTTGAAAGTTTTTCCGCCCGAGTTACTTAATTTTACAGCTTTAGTAAGCTTGGATATTTCGGGCAATAAAATAAAAATAATTCCTAATGAAATTAAAAACCTTCAAAATTTAAAAAGCCTAAACCTTAGTCGGAATAAAATTGTAGAGCTGCCCAAAGGGTTGGGGGCTTTGGGGCAACTAAAAGTGCTCAACCTATCGGGCAATAAAATGCTAGTGCCGCAAAAATCAATTTCTAAGCTCTCTGGCTTAACTAGTTTGGATATTAGCTATAACAAATTACCCGAACTCCCTAAGTTAAGCGGGTTGCAAAACCTTAAAGTTTTAAATATTACTAAAAATAAGTTAAAAGAGTTGCCCAAAGATATTGGTAAACTGGCTAAGTTAGAAGCACTATATGCCGGAAGAAACAAAATACTTCTTCTACCAGAAAACTTATCTGACCTTAAAAAAATACGAATTTTAAACCTTGAATATAATAAATTAAAAGAAGGGCCAGAAGCACTTTACGCCTTAAAGAGCCTAGAAAGCGTAAATTTGGGATATAATAAATTAAAAAAATTACCCGAAGAAGTTTACCAGATGAAAAAAATTAAGTTTTTCGACCTTCGGAAAAATAAATTAGCCAATACTTACACCGAAGACTTGCAGGACTCATTGCCAGATGCCGAAATTAATATAAAATTAAAGCCCGAAGAATTGGCAAAAGAGCACCAGTACACATCGTTAGATGAGGCACTTGCAAAGCCAGAGCAAGTGTATATATTAACCCTCTCGGGGGTATCTTTTGTGCCAAAAGATATTGTGAAGTTGGTGAATCTACAGGTGCTTAATATGGAAAATAATGGGATTGACCGCTTGCCACCATTTATTGGGCGGCTAAAAAGCCTACAGACTTTAAAACTAAGCAAGAACCACTTGGGCGACTTGCCGCACTCAATTTCTAGGCTCAAGTACCTGGAAATATTAGACTTAAAAGAAAACGAAATAAATACACTCACCCCAGAAGTCGGTAAACTAAGTAAACTCTACTATTTAAATTTAGAAAATAACCGATTAAAAAAAATCCCCAAAGAAATTGGCAAATTAAAGAACCTCGAGTTTTTAAGCCTTTCGGAAAATGAATTAACCAGTTTGCCGTCTGCAATAGGTAATTTAAAACATCTGCACACCTTATATATAGCAAAAAATAAGCTGCAAAAACTCCCGAAATCAATAGGAAACCTTACCAATATAACCGATTTATTGCTCGATGAAAATATTGAACTATTGGCCCTACCTAAAGAAATAGGAAAATTAAAAGGACTAATAAAATTATCAGCAAATAACAACAAATTTAAGCAACTACCTCCTGAACTTGGCAACTTATCAGGCCTTGCAGTTATTGATTTAAGAGGAAATTACCTGACGGATTTGCCCGCCAATTTATCTAAACTAAAAATGGTAACAACTATTGATTTAAGCTCTAACCATTTTACAAAAATACCCGCCGTAATTTACACCTTCAAAGGGCTTGATAAACTAAACCTTGGCGACAATAAATTTGTTAGCCTAGAAGCAAAAGTTGGCGAATTAAAATCGGTTGGCGAACTTATTTTGGAAGGCAATCAGCTAAAAGAACTGCCTCCCGAAATAGGAAATATGGAAAATCTACAGGTGTTGAACCTGTTTGAAAATAAAATTGAGAAATTACCCAAGGAATTGAAAAAAGCCCAACGGCTTAAGATATTAAAACTAAGAAAAAATCAACTCTCAGATGTAGAGAAAAATAAAATAAAAAGAAACTTAGCAGGAGTTATGATTGAGATGTAGCCAGCAGAAAAAGCACCTAAAAATGAACAACAAAATCTTGTTTAGAGAGTGCTTTACGGAAAAAAACGTAGCCCGTAAAAAACAAATCCACCGTAAGTTTCACCCTCGGGTGCTTCTTAATTGTAGCCCAAGCCGCTTCCATTTCTGCCGACCAATGAATATCGTCGAACACAAATACAGTACCATCATGTGCCTTTTCAAGGCATTGGGTAAAATAGGAAAGCGTTGGCTCACAGCGATGATTGCCATCAAAGTACACCAAATCAACCTGCCCTAAATCCGCTAAAATTTTTGGTAATTCAGTATCTATATTACCAATATGAATGGTGATATTTTCAATATCCATATCGTAGAAATTCTCGGCAGCAACATCGGCCGTTTCGGGGCAACCCTCTATAGTGTGTACTTGTGCTTTACTATTTGGCATCGCCAAATACATTGTCCCAAGCCCAACAGAAGTACCCAGCTCCACAATAGTTTTTGGCTTATACCGTACAACTGCCCGGAAAAGCAACTCGCCGTACTTCTCCGAAATTCCAGAATGTTTAGTAATATCTGCAATTTTACGTTGGCTTGTTTTCATCACCTTAGACCCTGCCCCAAAATCAGTAACCGTTATGTGCCGCTTATCTTCAAGCAAATCTTTGCGGATATTCCAAATATCGTCCATCGCATAATAAGGTACTTTTTCGTTTACAATATCCAATATAAACTCGAACAGGAAAGGGGAGTGTATAGCATTACCGCCTTTGTGTTTAGCAAAAATTTTATAGATTAAATATTTCAGAAAAAATTGTAATTTATTCATTTTCGTAATGATTTTTTTCTAAGCATGATAATTGGTGCATTAATAAGGTGTCGCCAAACAATAAAACCTTGGGCAAAGGTAATGATTTTTTTAACGATACAATCCTCCTTGCTTAATTTAGATTGAATTATACGTCCAATATAAGCTAGCTCTGGAAAAAATAAGTAGTATATTTGAAATTAATAAATAAAATCTAGTATTTTTGCCAAGCAGTTAAAATTGCTATAAAATAAGTCCCTGTAAAAATGAACATACAGCAAATAAAACAAAGGTTTGGAATTA
>CAMZKQ010000021.1 GCA_947311265.1 uncultured Chlorobiota bacterium
CTTTTATCCCTATTTTCACTGGTAGGTAGTTGCATTAGTGGGGGGGAGGGTTATACAATGCAGGTTAAGAAAAATTACAGAAACTTGGAAAAATAAATAAAAAATATTTGTATGTTAGTAAATATTAACTATCTTTGCAGAGTAATTAATTAGTTATGCAGACAGAAAGACAAATACAGATTATAGAAACCTCTATAGAACTCATTGCAAGCAAAGGGATTCAGGGCTTTACAATAAAAAATCTTTCAAAAGCCATAGGGATTTCTGAACCAGCGATTTATCGGCACTTTGAAAACAAAACAGAAATATTAGTTAATATTCTCGACAGTTTCAAGGAAATGGGGCAAATGATGGCGTTAGTGGTAAGCAATGACGATACTGCTATTGAAAAAATTGAATTTCTGTTTTCTAAAATGTTAGAGATTTTTTCGGAACAACCCGCTTATATTTCTGTTATTTTTTCGGAAGAAATATTTAAAAACGAAGAGGTGTTAAAAACTAAAATTATTGAAATACTAAATATGCACCAGTCAAATATCGAAAAAATTGTAGAAATTGGGCAAGCCAATAAAAACATAAGAAGCGATATTGACAAAAGCTATTTGGCACTTATTTTCATGGGGTCATTACAGCTTCTGGTAAAACGGTGGGAATTGAATAATCAGAATTTTGATCTAAAACAAGAAGGGAAAAAGCTAATTGATTCGCTTAAATTAATGGTATAAAAAGCTATTTTTTTTAACCCAAAAGTTAGTTAATATTAACTATTCATTAAATAAAAAAACAAAATGGAAAAAATACTAAACAAATTATTAAACTATAAATGGCTAAGTATGGCAGCCATAATAGCTATTTCTGCATTTTTTATTTTCGAAATGAAAGAAAATACAGAAATGGAAACCAATTTAGACAAATATATGCCGCAAGACCACCCAGCCTTTATCTACAGCGACAAAGCAGAAAGTTGGTTTAATATTAAAGACGGTATTATTATTGCCTTAGAAAACAAAAAAGGAATCTACAATACTGCAACATTAGATACCCTAAAACAATTAACCAAACGTTTTCAGAAATTTGAGCAAATAGAAAAAGGCGATGTAACATCGCTCTATACAGCTGATAATATCGTTGGCAACGAGGACGGAATGGACGTAAAACGCTTCTACAAGCGCGTACCAAAATCCGAAGAAAAAATAAAAGCACTTCAAGCTAAAGTGCGTTCCAATGAAATGGTTTTTGGTCGATTAGTATCTGATAACGAAACAGTTACAGTAATAATTGCTGAAATCGGTAATGATGTATTTTCGCAAGAATTTTACACCAAAATATTAGAAACAGCAAAAGCATCTCAAACCGACGACATAAAAGTATATGTGGCTGGTCGTCCGATAGTAGAAGGCGAAATGGCACTGCTTGGGCCGGCCGACATGAAAAAAATGGTACCCATAGTTATCTTAGTAATTTTCGTTGTTCTGCTCATCACTTTACGCAGTTTCAAAGGCACAATGATAACTTTAGGTGTAGTTTTTCTATCCACTATTTGGGCATTTGGGTTAATGGCAACTGTGGGCATACCCATCTATGCAGTTTCAACAATGATACCTGTAATGCTTATTGCCATTGGGGTTGCCGATGGCATACACCTGTACAGCCACCTACATACCTTTGTTGACCACCACCCAAGGGCAAGCAAACTAGAAGCCACTAAAGATATGCTCAAACATCTATGGAAACCCGTAGTCATGACCTCCGTAACAACAGCCGTAGGCTTTGTTTCGCTACTCACATCTGAGATTTACCCTGTTAAATATTTTGGGCTTTTTACTGCTTTTGGTGTAATGATGGCAATGCTATTCTCCCTTATTTTTTTACCTGCCGGAATAATGATTTTTGGTTTACCAAAACCCAAGAAAGTAAATCATGATACCGACAAAGAAGGGCATTCTCACTCCAGATTAGCAAATAATTTTGCAAGTTGGATTATAAAAAACAGATATATATCAATAATTGCATCGGCAGCCATCATAGTGCTATCCATTGTAGGAATGCAAAAAATATGGATTAACTCAAGTTTCCTTGATAAATTTGAAAACAACAGCGATATTGTAATGACAGACTCATTTATCAACGAGCACTTTGGAGGCACAAGCACTCTTAATTTAATTTTAGATGCCAATGGAAGAAAAAATGCTTTTAAAGAGCCAAAAGTGCTAAAATTAGTAGATAAAATGCAGAAAGATGTGGACAATAAATTACCCGTTGTAGGCAATACATTTTCGCTTGCAGATTACATTAATCGCATGAATAAGGTCATGAATGCCGACAAAGAAGAGTTTAATACAATTCCTAATGACCAAAATATGGTCGCCCAATATTTGCTACTCTACGAAATGTCTGGCGACCCCAAAAATCTTAATAAAGTAGTGGATTATAACTACGAAAAAGCAAATATCACTTTCCAACTAAAAAAAGACGATTCAAAAGCAATCAACTCTGCACTAGATATTATCCACAGCTACAACGATGAATTTAAAGAGTTGGGAATCACCATGAACTATGCCGGTAGCGGATACAAAGGGCTAGTATTTACCGACTTAATATTAGAAGGACAAATCAAAAGTTTAATACTCTCACTTTTAATCATAATCGTACTCTTATCCGCCATGTTTAAAAATATTAAAATAGGATTAATCAGCGCTGTGCCAATTATTATTACAGCAGCAATTAGTTTCGGGGTAATGGGATTTCTAAATATACCCCTAAGTACAACAACCGCCCTACTTTCAAGCATTGCCATAGGAATAGGAATAGATTATGCCGTACACTTCTTGGAACAATACAGGCACAATGCCGCAAATTCCGACGACAAAATTAAAGTGGTACAACTAACGATGGCACACTCTGGCAAAGCAATCATTTTCAATGCAGTAATAGTTATTGCTGGGTTCTTAGTGCTAATGTTTTCAGTATTTCCACCCAATAGAGAACTCGGTGCATTGGTATCCCTCAACATGTTCACCAGTTTTGCAGGAACACTAACAATTATGCTTGTGCTACTATATACAACAAATGTATATTTTAAAAAGAAAAAAAAGAAGAGCAAATAAATTATTAACCATTTAAAACAAACATCATGAAAAAGTACAGAAATTTAATTCCAGTAGCACTAATTTTAGTGCTAAACCTTTCATTTCTTGCAAGTTGCAAAGACGATGATTTAACTAAAACTCTATCGGCAGAAGAAAAAAATGATTTGCTAAGACTTAGAGAAGAAGAAAAACTTGCACGAGATGTTTACCTATTTGCTTACGACAAATATCAGGAACAAACCTTTAAGAACATCAGCAATAGCGAACAAAAACACATGGATAAAGTACTCGATATCCTTACAGAATATGGCGTAGCAGACCCAGCAAGTAGCGAAAAAGGCGTTTTTAAAAACTCTATTTTACAAGAATTGTACAACTCGCTTACCGCAAAAGCAGACAGCTCGTTAATTGATGCCTTAATCGTGGGAGCAACGGTAGAAGATGTTGATATATACGATATTAACGATTTTATTGCCAACACACAGCAGGCAAAAATCCTTGATATGTATGAGCAACTCAACTGTGGGTCAAGAAACCATTTAAGAGCCTATTACTCAAAAATCACAGAAAACGACAGTACCTACATTCCGCAATATATCTCAATAACAGAATTTAATTCAATTATAAACGCAGACCACGAAAGTTGTGGAAATAACAACTAAATTAAAATTTTAATAACTTAAAAATAAAAAAAAGGAACAATACAGGCACAATGCCGCAAATTCCGACGACAAAATTAAAGTGGTACAACTAACGATGGCACACTCTGGCAAAGCAATCATTTTCAATGCAGTAA
>CAMZKQ010000022.1 GCA_947311265.1 uncultured Chlorobiota bacterium
ATTTTCCTTCACTTTTTTCTGTGAAAAATGATGTTTATGGTATTGCCCTGCCACATATAAGTCCGTTTGGTCGCAATAGTGTGGGCTTGCAGGTATGCCACTGTTCCCAGTGGGAATAATTGTAAAAGAAGCGTCCCAATCCGAGAGGTCGAATATATGCCGATGCGAGGCTCCGTGCGAAGCGGTAAATGGCGTTCCGAATTTGTAAGAATAAGGGCTTACCGTATGAAAACTTCCGCCGACAGGTAAATCTTTTCGGTTCATATTAAATACAAAATCTAAGGCTTTACTTGTAAAGTTATCCTTACTTGCTATTGGGTGGTTAAGGGCAAGTGTATGTACTGTTCCCCACTGCTGTTTTTTTGCTCCTTTGCCCAAATCTGCCTCTATTTTTGCCACCGCTCCCCTGAATGATTTTTGTAGCATAAAAGCAAAATCTTCTACTTTATCGGTTGTAGTAACATCATCGCTCCAATCCGTTTTTCCTGTTTTTAGGGCTTTATCTATCACAAAATTAGGCATCATATCTAGTTTTATAAATTCGGCATATAGTTTTTGCCCCAGCTCATCAACAAATAAATTTTTAGAAAGCTCAATAAACAGGTATTCAAAAACTGTACTTGCATTGCTAGTGCGAGCAAAATCGTAGTTCCAATTTTCTAAAAATTGGAGTGCTTCTTTTTCCTGTGGTGTAAAATCGCTAATTGTTTTGCAAGCTGCAATTATTTGCGGGGTCATTTCTTTGGCAAGTATCGAAACTTGGTCGTTTTGGATATTCTTAAAATCGTTCTTAGAAAGCAATTCTTTTTCGGTAAGTAACTCAGTAATTCTATCGACACGGTAGGATAAATCGAACCAAGCACTGATGTAATAGGGGTAATCATCTGGGGCAGTTCTGTTGTTGGCAGAGCGTAGGTAACCGCATTCAGGGCTGTAGCTATGTGGTAACGAATCGAATGGCACAAAGCCTTTCCAGTCGTACTCATCGGTATCGCCCGGGAAAATTTGTACGCCATTATTGGTTTTCCGTATGGGTATGCCTGCCGAGCAGTACATGCCTATATTGCCTTTCACATCTGCATAATTAACATTCTGGCTTACAGAGGATAAGGTGCTAATAGCGGTTTTAAAATCCGCCCAATTTTTGGCTCTGTTCAACAAATATACCGAGCGAATTTCGTTACTGTATTCGTTGCCTGTCCAGTGCATCGAAATTACTGCATCATCTAGTTTTTTCATGCCGCTAATAATTGGTCCTCGGTGGGTATATTTTATTTCTCGCACGGCTACAGAATCTTTTTTTATACTAATTTTCTCTTTTATAACGGTTAAATCGACCCATTTCCCATTAAATTTATATTGGTTGGGGTTTTCAGGGTTTATTGTTTCTTGGTAATAATCTAAATCGTCGAGCATTACATTGGTCATGCCCCAAGCGATATTTTTGTTATGCCCTGCAATAATAAATGGCTGCCCAGGCAAGAGTAGCCCCGAAACATCAAGCCCTTCTTCCGTTGTTTGGTGGGCTTGATACCAAATCCCGGGGGTACTTAGCGAGAGGTGCATATCATTAGCAAAAATGGGCTTTCCTGTAGCACTTTTTTGGGCTGCAACCACCCAGCTATTACTGCCGTTCATTATTTCGGGTACGATGCCTTCCATGGCTTCTTCTCCCGAGAGCAGTGTAGAGTCGGGGATATTCCCTTTGAGGTGAAAATCAGGAAAAACGGTAGTTTTTTGCAAATCAAGGTTCGGTATTAGGTCTTGATATTTTGATGCACTGACTATTTTTTTGATTTTATAAATGATGATTTCAGATTTTTTTGCCATTGATAAATCCCAAGCCATGTAGCCTATTAAATTGATTGAATATTCAGGTTTCCATTTTTCGGGTTTGTATTTTAGTATGGCAAATTCCATTGGGAGGTTGTTGGTATTGTCCTCTATGTACTGATTTACGCCATCGGCGAAAGCCTCTAGGGCTTGCATCATGGGGGGGGTAATGGAGTCCAAAATCATTTTTGATTTTTTGGGGATTTGCAACGAACGCAATAAAATATCTGCTGAGAGTAAATCGGCGCCTAGAATTTCGGACAATTTGCCTTGTGTTACTCGGCGGAGCAAATCCATTTGCCAGAGGCGGTCTTGTGCCATCAGGTAGCCTGTGGCACGGTAGGCATCGTTGTCTGTTTTTGCAAAGATGTGCGGAATGGCGTACTTATCTCGGGCTACCGATACGTCTTCGGATAATCCTGAAAGGACTATATTTTTATTGTAATCGGGCAAACCGCCTGCTGCTATGCTGTTGATGTATAAAAAAGCGGTCATTAGTAAGGTGGTGAGTATGGCAGAAATTATAAACCATGTTTTTTTTTTCATATTTTAGGTATTTTTCTGTAGTGAAGGATTTTGTTGCTCAAAGTTAGCTAAAATTGGGTAAATTATTCTATAATAGGTAGTCCATTTTCTATAATTTCGCAAGAAAGGGGGGGTAAAATTATTGAGATATAATTTTTTTCTTTTGTTAATTTTGTACCCAAAAGGGGTTTAAATTTTTCCTCTCTAGTGGTTGAAATGGGTAGCATAAATAGTTTTTCTTCGTTGCTATTATTGATAAGTGTATATACTTTTGAGCCAAAATAGTTCCGTTCTAAAAGGAAGGTTTCTTTTTCTGCTTTTACAACTCGGTACTCGCCATAAATGAGCGGTAATGATGTGGCTCTAAAATTTAAAATTTTAGTCGCTATGTTTTTTAATTTTTGCTCTTCTTTATTAAGGTTTTTAAATCGCATCATTCTTCTGTTGTCGGGATCGTTGCCACCCGACATGCCGATTTCATCGCCGTAGTAAATTACGGGTACACCTGGTATTGAGGCTATAATTGCCATTAGCATTGCTGATTTTTTATAGCCCGATTTATTTTTGACTCCCACTTTTCGAGTCCAGCCGGCTAGTTTTGCATCTTCGCTAAAGCTTAAATCGCCAGAGGCGTAGGATATAAATCTGCCCCGGTCTTGGTTGCCAGTAATGTTGCCCATTAAATGGTTATTGCCATAATAGTCAGCACTTTGTGCAATTATTTCGGCAGTATGTTTAAAATTTCCTCCGCCTGCAAGGGCGGATACGATTGCATCGTAGCAGTTGAAATCGAATTGTGCATCTAGCATTCCTGTACCAACGTAGCTGCTGATAAGCTCGGGTGTACCATAGGTTTCTCCGATTTGGTAAATGCGGCGTTGTTCTGGAATTACTATTTGTTTTTTTAGTTTTTTTGTTAGTGTTCGCCAGAAAATTTCAGGAATATGTTTTGTTGCATCATGGCGAAAGCCATCTAAGTTGTATTTTTTTATCCAATAAACGGCGGAATCTGAAAGCATATTATAGACCTCTGGTTTTGCCAAATCTAGTGTGGGTAGGAATATGTCGAACCAAGTGGTGAGGCGGTGTTCGTCCCAGCGTTCGGTGTTTAGTGTGCCATCGGGTAGGTGCAGTTGGGTGGCCCAATCGGGGTGCTGTTTGTATATGGGGTGGTCTTGGTGTACGTGGTTGGCCACAAAATCTAAGAGTACGTTTAGGTTGTTGTTGTGAGCTGTTTTTACGAGTTTTTTAAACTCGTTTTCTGTTCCAAAGCGGTTGTCGATAAGTGTAAATGAAATAGGCCAATAGCCATGGTAGGCTGAAAATGTAGTTTCTGTGTTGGGATACTTCCCAAAAGCTCCCTCTGGGTTTTTCACAATGGGTGAAATCCATATTGTATTTTTGCCTAATTTTTTGAAATAGCCGCTTTCAATTTTCTGTGTAATTCCGGCTATATCTCCTCCATGGTAATTGGCTCGTGGGTGGATTGCCTTGTCTGGCGTGGGGCGATTATTTGTACTATCGCCATCAAAAAAGCGGTCGATGAAGGTGTTGTAAAGTACGGCGGCCTCGAAGTCGGTGCGGTCGATTTGCTTGGGCGAGTTAAGCAGCATTCCATTTTCGAGTGGGATTAACAAATCGTTGGAAAAGCCGCCTTTTCCGTAGCTGTAAACTCGTATAAATGTGCGTTTCTTTTGTCTGGCTGCTTTGGGAATATTTATAAAAAGGGTAGTTCCTTTTTCTTCTTTTGCTATTTGGGAATTATTGTAAAGTACGATTGTTTCAAGGTTGTTGTTAGCTATTTGGAGTGTAATTTGTTCGGAGGAGTGGGTAAATGTGCTTAGTTTTGGTGCTGGGCTAGTATTGCTTTTGCCTATTTTTAAGAGTGAGTTGTATTTGCCGCTGCCATTGGGTACGCTATCGGTATTTTGCGGGTCGAGTTGCTGTTTGCCATCGAGTACCAGTAGGTATTGAAATTTTCCGGGTTCAACTTCAAAGGTGGTTTCCCATTGCCCGTTTTTTTGTTCGAGTGTGTTGTTTTGTGGGTTCCATGCGTTCATTTCGCCCATTATTTGTACTTTTTTTAGCTTGTTATTTTTTGGCTTATATATAAAGGTGTAGTTTATTTTTTTTGATTTTTTTAAAAGCAAGGAATATTCAAAAGAATTAACAAGCACTTTTAGTACCGAAAGCAATGGCAGTTCCTTGGGGTTTATAGATATTTTAGTTTTTCCTTTTGCTACGATACTTTTTGGAAATTTTGGAATATATACTGTATCTATTTTTTCCAGCAATGGGAAAAAATCGCTTAAGTCGATTTCTGTAACTCCTGTATTTAATTGTATTGGGGAGGCTAGTCCTACAATTTCACTTTTTTTGGGGAAGGTTTTTGTTTTGCTTTCTATCGTAACTTCTGGTTTGCACGAAAATAAAAAAAGAAGAGCCAGGACAATGGGTATGAGTTTTTTCATTTGTAAAAATTACTTGGTAAGTGGTAAATATACTAGACTGCTATAAAAAAAGCCAATAACGGATGTCCACTATTAGCCTTATTTTAAGATGGTTATAATATTATAAACAGGTTTTATTTTTTAATATAAATAGTGCCTCGCTTTTCAAATTTATTTACAATATCTCCTAAGATGCCTTCGTGTCGTCCTATTATCATTGTTCCGCCCGGTACAAGGGTATCGTAAAACATTTCAAAAATTCTATTTTGTAGGTCGTGGTTAAAGTAGATGAGGACATTGCGGCAGAAAATAATATCAAACTGTTTGCCGAAAGGGGGCTGTAGGGTAACTAGGTCGTGCTGCTGGTAGGTGGCTTTTTGTGTAAGAAATGGTTTGATTTTAATTAAACTTTTGCCTCTCGAAATCTCAATATAATCTTTCATTTCGGGCAAATCGGTTTCCTTAAATGCGGTGTTAAAGTTGTTTATATATTCGTCTATTTCTCGGTATTTGTACTTGCCCGATTTTGCGACTTCAATAACATCGGTATTTAAGTCGGTGGCATAAAAGTTTGATTTTTCAAAGAGTGATTTAGTGTGCATGGCAATCATCATCGAAAAAATTTCTTGCCCTGTGGAGCAACCGGCGTGCCAAATATCTATTTTTTGCTGGTCTTTGTATCTAGGAATAACGTCACGAAGTATAGCCTGCCAAATTGCTGGGTCTCTGAACAGTTCGGTAGTATTTACGGTAATGTCTTTTACCACTTTTTCTAAAAATTTTGAATCGGCAGATAGTTTGGCGACAAATTGGTGGATGTCCATACGGTTATCCATCAATAATTTATCAACTCTTCGGGTAAATGATTTGATTGAATAATCGCCAAAATCGTAGCTTGAATGCTGGCTAATTGTCTGTATAAAAAAATCGACTTCCTCTTCTGTTACTGCCATGTTAGGTTCTATGGGGTTAATTTTAGCTTTTCTTTTAGTGGCTTATTTAGTTCATTGTTACAGAGTTACGCAATTTCTCGATGGCTTTTACGAGTGTTTTTAGTTGCTCTGCTGTTGGGGTTGCTTCTTTTATATTTACGAGGATTTTTCCAACAGGTTGCATTTGCGTATAGATTTCTTTGATTTCTTCTTTTGAGCTATGAATTTTGAGTAAACCGGATAAAATGGAATAGGCTTTTTTTTGTTTTATAATATTTTCTTTAATTTTACTATTATCGGTAGCCACTATTGCTAATTGTGTGGAAAGGTACATGGTTTCAATCCAACCACCGACCAAAATAAGTACTGCTGTACTGCTTTTTTCGTTGCTATTAAGGAACATAAAAGTACCATGGTAAGTTGAAGTAACAATTTTATGCAGTTTTTCAGGGTTTTCAAGATTAGCTTCTAAATCTTCCCCAAACTCTTGTGTATAAATGGTGTTAATTTCCAACTCTTCCGATAGTTTTTTTAGGACTTTAAAGTATGCTTTTACTTCTTTACTTTTTTTGTAAGTACCGGCATAGCCTAAATCTGCACCATAAATACCAAGGTTTATTGCTCTTTGCTTTTCTAAAATATATTTATTGGCATTAGTAGCTGGGTTAGTAAGGTCAAAAACATAAGCTGCACCGGCCTCTTGCAGTAGCTGTGTTGTTTCATAAGGGGTAGGAATTGGGTACGATGCCATTTTTTCTAGTGGCACTTCTGTATTTTCTTCGGTAATCTTAGCAGAGTCTATAATTTCTGTAACCTTAGTGTCTTTTACTTTTTGTTCCTCTTCTGCACAAGCATTAAAAATAATTAATGCACAGAGTAAGAGAATATAATTGCTTAACTTTTTCATATTTAAAGTCCAAATTTTAGTATTGTTATCAGTTTGTAGTTGACAAATTTAGAATTAAATACATGAAAATTAAAATTTTTATACCTTTATTTAGGTATTTATTTTTAATCCAGCTATAATTAGTCTATTTATTGCCCATTTATTACAGTGCGTTCTTCATTTTCAATCCATATTAGAGGTGTTCCTGCTGTGTACGGTAATTTCAACTTGACGTTAAATAATTAACCAAAAGTTAAGTTCAATTAGAAAAAGTAGATTTAATTAAAAATCTGTTCAAAAGCAGATTAGTTTCTCAAAAATAATTTGTAAATTCGCAGAAACTTATAAAAAAAATAAATTATGTCAAAAGTAACCGTAATAGGTGCCGGAAACGTAGGCGCTACCGCTGCTAACGTTATTGCACAAAAAAACATAGTAAAAGAAGTTGTCCTTTTGGATATAAAGGAAGGCCTTGCAGAAGGCAAAGCACTAGACATGTGGCAAACTGCACCAATTCGTAAGTTTAGCACAAAAATTACTGGCGTAACTAACGATTATGCAGCAACTGCTGGCTCGGAAGTTATTGTAATAACATCTGGCTTACCCAGAAAACCGGGCATGTCGCGCGATGACCTTATCGAAACCAATGCTAAAATCGTAAAAATTGTAACCGAAAATGCAATAAAGCACTCCCCAGATGCCATCATTATCATCGTATCCAACCCGCTTGATGTTATGACTTATGCCGCTTTTAAAACCGCAGGCACCTCCTCTAAAAAAGTATTCGGTATGGCTGGGATTTTAGATACCGCTAGATACCGTGCATTTTTAGCTACTGAATTAGGCATTTCGCCAAGGGATATACAAGCCCTACTTATGGGTGGGCATGGCGATACCATGGTGCCACTTCCACGCTACACTACCGTTGGCGGAATACCTGTTACCGAGTTAGTGTCCAAAGACAAATTAGATGCCATTGTAAAACGTACAAAAATGGGTGGTGGCGAATTAGTAAAACTAATGGGTACATCAGCTTGGTACGCTCCGGGTTCTGCTGCCGCAGAAATGGTGGAAGCCATTGTTTGCGACGAAAAGCGTGTACTCCCAGTATGTGCATACCTTGATGGCGAATTTGGTCTAAAAAACATCTTCCTTGGTGTGCCAGTTATTATGGGAAAAGGCGGTATCGAAAAAATCATTGAAATTGATATGAATGAAGAAGAGAAAAAAGACATGAATAGTTCCGCAGCTGCCGTAAAAGGCGTTATGGATGTGCTTGATAATATGAACATTATATAAGTGCAAAATAAATATTGAGGTAGGCATAAAAGCGAAGACTTGAAATACTTTTGCAGAATTGAACAAAACAATGGTTTAATATTCACTTTATTTTGTGTACTGCTATTTTAGGACGGGACTAATCATTAAATAAAAACGAGCCATTCTTAGGAATGGCTCGTTTTTTTCGTGGTAAATTTTGACTTTATTTTTGTGCATTAAATTTTAATGTAAAGGGTATTTTTCGCTTTTCAGCCGTGCCGCCTTCGGGGGTGTAGTAGCCAACGGGCGATACACTTATTACTTCTTTTTTTATGGCTAATGTTTTTGTGTTGATGTACCATTTCTCGGTAAAAATTAATGATTTCACTTCCTGCGGAATTAAGTAATCGTGCTGCTCTGAGCCTTGTGGGTAGCCACTGAACTCGTCGGCAATATAGGTTCTGGTGATACAATTTTTCTTTATTTGCACTGTATCTATTGGGTTGCCTGTGGAGTAATCGTAGCATTTTGCTTTGCCCGAAAATGCCCTTGTAAATAGTTGCTCGCTAAATTTTTTAGTATGGGCTTCGTTCCAAAAAAGGGGGTCAAAATCTTCGATATGTGGTGTATTCATATTTCGGTCTTCGTCGTAGGTGGTGTAGCCTATTTCGTAACTAATTGTTTTTAGATATTTCATTTTCGATTTATCTTGCTTTTTGGGTTGGATAATATAGCCTACTAGTTTGTATTTCCTGCTCTGCAAATCATCTTCGTTATCGTAGCTAATAAATGGGGAGTAGGCAAAAACATCTTTTTGTAGGGAGAATTTATTTTCGTCGAACGCCCAATTTTCATAACACTTAACACCCTCTATTTTAGGGTGGCTATAGTTCATCTTTCGTTCTTGGCTTGGTAGGGCACTGTAGTTTAAGGGCGAAAAAGCGGAATGGCTTTCAAAATCGTCCATTTGGAAGAGGGGTAAATTAGATGTATTGTGTGCGTTGTTATATAAATTTTCAAAAGAAATATTACTTTCTCCTTCTACTTTAAACTCAAATTCTGGGAAATAGGAAGGTGAGTTTTTTGTTTTTTGTAGTGTTGTATTAAAAGGGGTTATTATTTCGGTCTGTGCGTAGCTTTTTTCATCTTTTTTATTAAGAAAAACAGTAAATAGAATTTTCTTTTTTATGGACTCGTCACTGTACGGTTCAACATAATAGCGTACTGGCGATAGGGCAACTACCTCCTTATGAATCCGCATGGTATTTTTATCGATATACCAGTTTTCGTGGAAAATTACGGCTTGTATTTCGGCAATATTGTAGGGGTTTAGTGCTGTATGTTCAATAATATTACCTTGGTCATCGAATTCAAATTCGTCATCATAATATCCAATTATTTCGGCACTTTCGCCGAGTCGCTTGCGGGCTTCTTTTGTTGAAATTGCTTGCCCTGTTGTAAAATCATAGGCTTTTTTCTTGCCGGTAAGTACTGCATCGACTATCATTTTTTTGAATCGTTTTTGCGTTTGGTCTGTCCAAAGTGGTGCATTTCTTTGTTCGCCCGAAAGTGTTGCTTTTTCATTGTTTAACTGAAATTCGTATTTTATTTTTTTGAAGAGTTGCATTTTTTTCAGGGCTTTTTTCTTTGCCCTTTTGTTTTTGTAATCGTCGGATACAATTGTAAATGCTGGTGTTATAAAATGTGTAGCTTCGTCAAACATATCTTCTATACGCACTGGCGAATAGGCTTTTACTGTTTTTTGCATTGTAAATTTATATTCATCAAAATTCCATTTTTCCCAAAACTTAATGGCTTGTATTTCATTTTTATCTACCGAGAAGTTTTCTATTTGCACCAGCTCTTCAAAAGTATCTGGGTCGTATAGCGTGGTTTTATGCAGGTCTCCACCAAGGTTGTGTTCGGCGGTTTTAAAAGTTATTTTTTTTTGTTTTCGATGCTTGGGCAAGTAAGGTTTGTAGTTTGGGCTGTAAAGTAGTCCTCCTTTTTTGCTATTCATTTTTTTTACAATTAACTTTTGAATATCAATATCATTAAGGCTTTGCGAGCTGTAGTATTTTGCCTTTCCTGCTGTTGGAGTATAACTATAGTAATCTTCTTTACTGAACTTACTGTTCCAAATAAAATCATTGATAATGATTTCTGTGTTTAGCTTTGCGGTTTGCTTTGCATGTTTTTTTATTTTTTTTTCTTGAAGTTTTGAAATATAGTTTATAATTTCTGTATTTCCTCCTATAACTGCACTGTGCAAAGGGTTTTCTCCATTTTCATCTTCTGCAAATAGGTCTGCTTTTTTTTCGATTAGTAATTTTACGGCATCAAATGCCTTTGGGTTTTCTGCCACTATGTGTAGTGGCGTTTTGTCTTCGTAGCTTACATTACTAATGTCAGTTGTATTTACTAATATATTATTGAGCATAGTATAGGAGGATTTTTGCTTTGCTATGGCTATTAGCATTTCGCCATCTTTTTTTTCATTGCCTATTGGGCTTAGTTGTAATCCTTTTTTAAGGTAAAAATCTAAGGCTTTAAAGTTGTTGTTGGCCAAGGCCATATCTGCCAAATTTTTGTTGTCCTCATTAGTGTAGTTAATATCTGCCCCAGCAGATAGTAAAATTTCTAGAATTTTAATTTTTTGCTTTGTAATTGTAGCTATAGCAATAGGCGTATAATTATTGTTATTTTTGATATTTACAGTTTGTGGCGAAAGCAGCAATTCACAACGTTCTGCTGAGATGGGCTTATGTAGGGCATAAAGCAAAGGCGTTTCGCCATTGCTATCCTTGCTGTGTAGGTCTGCCCCATTGGCAATTAGCTGTTCTAAAATTGCATTGCCCCCAGAGACTGAGGCAGAAGCATGGAGCAAGCTTTTTTTATCTTTTTTAGTTTCAACTTTATAGTTTTGCGGATACTCCATTAGTAATTTTGCAATATCAAATGCTTGTGTTTTTATGGCTTTGTAAAGTGGTGTTTCGCCTTTGTTATTGGCTTCTGTTACCGAAACGCCAGCCTGAAGAATTAACTTTACATTGTTGGTGTTGGCACTGTATCTACTAATGGCATAGAAAAGAGCAGTTTCTCCGAGTTTATTTTTTGCATTTTTATTTTTGACTAAGCTAAGTAGTGCTGCTAATGATTTATCAGATTTATAGCTAATGGCATAATGCAGGCAGCTATTTTTTCCTAGCCCTTTGTTTAATACCGCTCCTTTACTTGCCAAAAAGGTAATGATTTCTGCCGGGGAATTGTTCTCGATGGCATACATCATGGGGGTTACTTTATCTGAAGAAAATTGGTTTATATCTGCTCCTTTTTCTATAAGGTAGTTTATGATTTTAGGGTTTAATTTCTTTTTTATGTTGTAATAATTCCAGCCACAGGCACTATGGATTGGGTATATTCCATAAGGGTTTGTGGCATTTACTTTTGCCCCGCTTTCGACCATTAATTTTACTAGCTCCAACTTGCCAGACTCAATGGCCACGTTCAAAGGGCGAGATAAATCTATGCCCGTGTCCTTACTTCGTTTTCGGAGTAATTTAGCTAACCTAGGGTTATTATTTTCAAGGCTAACGTCCAAGGCACGCAGGTAGCTGGTATTAATATCTGCCCCAGAGTTGAGCAGAAATTCGGTAAATTTATACGCCCCCTTGTGGCGAGATGATGTATAATAAATTAGTGTAAATCCCTGTTTATCAGGCTTATTTATGTCTTTAAGATTGTTTTTTACTGCCTTCTTAAAATCTTCAAAATTACCAAATTCGGCTAAAAACTGGGGCGTATAAACTTTGTCTTTGAAGATACTTGCAATGGCTTTATTGCCATCAGCAATTTGCTTTTCGTATGGGGTTTGTCCCTTATTATTTTTAATTTTAAAATCTGCATTTCTGTAGGCAAGCAACATCGCTAATTTTCCTGCATACCGCCCATTTAGCAAGTGTGCGGCTGTGTTTCCGTTGTTATCTGCGAGGTTAATATCCGTACCTGCCGAGATTAAATAGTCGGCAATAAATTCTTTGGAATAGTGGTAATAGGGGTCTTCAATAACTCTGTGTAAGGCTACTTTTCCATTGCCCGATTTTTTATTTGGATTAGCCTTATTATTGATAAGAAGTTTTATAATGTCGGTATTTCGGGCATGCTCGGTGGCTACATATAATAATGTTTCGCCATTTTTATTCAAAATATTAGCAGGTACACCACTTTCTATAATTTGCTGGGCAATATATAGCTGCGAATGCCTTACCGCCTCAAAAAGGCTGTCTTCTTTTTCAGGATTTTGCCCATTTGCCAAAAAAAAGAACAAAATTAAGTTAATCGTTAAAAGTATATTTTTCATAGTCAAGTTTATCTTCAAATGCAATCTGTTTTCCATAATCCTTATAACACTGGTAATAAGAATATTACAAATCTTTTTAAATTTTCATTTAGGGGCTTATGTATTAAATCAAAAACCACGCCTTAAAGTTGCCATGTTAATAACTTTTTAAAATTTCTTTTCGTAAAATAGGCTAAACTTTAATAAATTTAAAGTTCTCTTTTTTTAAATTTTTATTTCCGAAAAATAAATTTGTATTGGCATAATTAACAGTTTGTAAAACTTTGTTTACTGCATGCTTGTTTTTTTTCGATTATTCATTTCTTTTTTCTAAAAAATATTTAGTTTATGTTAAAATATTTTTACTTTTACACAAAAGATAGCTCTATGAAAAAAATTCAACTCACTTTATTAATCCTATTTTTAGGTATTTTTACAGCCTCGGCACAGCCGGGTTATATAAAAGCTCTTGAAAAATCTATAGAAACTGCAAACAATACCGAAAAGCTAGTTATTTTAGAAAAACTATCTGAATTTTATTTGGATTATGATATTACTATTGCCATAAAATATGCCGGTGTTGGGCTAAAAATATCAAAGAAAGAAAAAGCAGACGACAAAGTACAAGCTAGTTTTTACAATAAATTAGGGGCGGCTTACTATTACAACGGAAAATATCGAAAATCATTAAGGTATTACGAAAAAGAATTATTTTTAATTCAGAAGGACGGCAAACCTAAGGAAACAATAAAGGCACTTTATAATATAGCCGTTTTGTATCAAAAATCTAAAAAATATAGAAAAGCAGCTAAGTACTTTGAACTCAGCTACGAAAAAGCACAAGAATTAAAGTCGAAAGACCTAATTATGCACAACCTAAAAGCCCTCTATGAAGTGTACGAACAGTGGGGTAAAGATGGGAAATCTTTAAAATACCTACAAGCCTATATCGCCTTAAAAGACAAACAGTTTAAAAAAACAGAAACTAATGTAAGCATTCTTCGTAAAAAGTACAAAAAAGAAAAAGCACTTAGGCAAACTACTGAAAACCTATTAGATGTTACTGAAAGCAAGTTAAACGTATCTGAAAATGATAAAAAAGAACTGACCGAAGACACCTTAAGAAAAGCCAACAAAATAGAGCTACTTGCCCTAGAAAAGAAAATGGCAGAGAAATTAGATGCACAAGAAGAGGCTATAAATAGTGCAAACGTAATGCTGCACAAAGCCCAATCGGACAGGAAAGCAATACAATTTTCGCTTTTAGGATTAGTTACTTTTTTAGTACTGGCTGCTGGGGTTTGGTTATTTTACCTGTATCGCCAAAAGCGAAAAGCGAATGATATTTTGCTAATTCAAAAAGAGGAAATTGAAGAAAAAACAGTAGAACTTACTGCGGTAAATGTAGAGCTGGAAGAGAAAAACACACAAATTATTGATAGCATAAATTATGCTAGGCGTATCCAAGATTCTATTCTGATTCCAGAAGATCAAATTAAACAGCATTTGCCCGAAACATTTATTTATTACCAACCAAAAGATATTGTAAGTGGGGATTTTTATTGGTTCTCCGAAGTGAACGGTAAATTTATATTAGCCGCAATAGATTGTACTGGGCATGGCGTTCCTGGGGCATTTATGTCCATGATTGGGAATACGCTTTTAAACGAAATTGTAAACGAAAAAAACATAACAAAGCCCGATGAAATCTTAGCCCATTTGCACGAAGGGGTAATGGTATCCTTGCAACAAAATACAGGTCGGTTTGAAGCCGAAGACGGCATGGATATGTCCTTATGCACGATTGATCCTAAGCTAAAACGCTTTCAGTTTGCAGGGGCAAAAAACCACCTTTACGTTATCCAAGGCGAACGCCTAAAGGTACTGAAAGCCAACCACCACTCCATTGGTGGTCGCCCTTTGCGGGACGACATTGAAGTTTCCTTTACTTCCTACGATTTTATGTATGACGATAACACCTCAATTTACATGATGTCTGATGGCTATATGGATCAATTTGGCGGTTTGCAGGACACCAAATTTAACTCCAAACGCTTCAAGCAAATGTTACTCGATAATTGCAAACTGCCTATGGCAGAACAAAAAGATATAATTAAAAAGCAGCTCAACGACTGGAAAGGCGATAAAGCTCAAATTGATGATATTTTAGTTTTGGGGGTCAAGCTCTAAAAGCTGAAAATAAAAATGATAAAATCATTGGCTTTACTTAAAGAAATTTTCATTTAGCCAAGTTCTGCTTTGTTTTTGTTCGGCATTTTCCACACTATCCTCCTTCTTAGTTTCCTCCATATCATAATTTCCATAAAGCATATTGTGCATTTCCTTTAGGATAAAAAGCAACCTAGGGCCCCAGATGTGCTGGAAATTTTGGAGGCACTCCCAAAGCCCTTCGTTGATGGCCTCCAAGTTGGCAAACTCATAAAGTTGCACAAAATCTTTACAATCTTGGTAAATATCGGCAAAGCATTCCGATAGGCTCACGCTCACGGCTTCCTCTTGATTTAAAGGCTCGTAGAGTTCCGAAAAAATTTCTTTTTCACCCAGTTTTTCTGAAACAGTAGCCTTTACAAAAAGCCAATCTTCCTCGCTTACAAATTTTTCGGTACCCTCCTCGCTAATATTTTGTGGTTCTTGCAAAGTTAAAGCTTTAAGGTACAGTAAGCTAAGCAAACTTTGAGCGTTTTGAATAAAATCTTTCCTAAGCTGCTGGCTTGTATTTTCGACCAATGTGCAGTACTCATTAGCTACTGCTACAAACTCAATGGTTTGTTTTGAGTATATTAAATCTCTTAGTTCGCCCATATTTTTTACTGTTTTTATTCTTGGCAAAAGTATTTAAAATCTTCAAAACAGGCAAGAATAAAATCATCACCCCAAACTTGAGACAAAATGCGTAAACGCTAGTTTAGCTTTGTATTTGTAAAAAAGCTAACGGCTGTGCTAAAAGCATTAATTTACCTTAAAAGTGGTATCGCCATTATCAAAGAAATTGATTATCTGCGAAACGGCTGCGACACCAGCATTAATATTTGCCTCGGCAGTTTGTGCCCCCATTTTTTTAGGGGTAAAGAATACTCTATCAGGAAATTCTTGTTCAAATTTTGCCCGATTAGCTGGGGCAATATCCGAGATGTAAATAAAATCATCTCTTTCATTCATTAACTTTAACAACTCCTCCTCGTTTATCACTTCCTTTCTTGCCGTATTTACAAGCACCGCATTTTCGGGCATTTGCGAAAGCAACTCATAATCAATGGACTTTACAGTATCTATATTGGCAGGTATATTTAGCGAAATATATTGGCACGAGTGATATAAATCTTCTGCCGAATCCATTGCTTTTACGTTATCCATTTCAATTTTTTCTTGTGGGACAAAAGCATCAAAAGCACGCACATCCGTATCAAAACCTTGAGCAATTCGAGCTACATTTCGCCCCACATTGCCATAGGCATGTATGCCTAGTTTCTTACCTTTCAGTTCAATGCCTGCTTTAGCACTAAATTTGTTGCGTGCCATATAGCACATCATACCAAAGGCCAGTTCGGCAACCGCATTAGAGTTTTGCCCAGGCGTATTCATGGCCACAATGCCACAATCTGTGGCTACTTTACAATCAATATTATCGTAACCAGCACCTGCCCGCACAACAATTTTCAGTTTGCCTTTTACAGCTTCAAGCACTTCTTTATCCGCCTTATCGCTACGGATTATCATGCCATCTGCAGCTTTTGCAGCATCAATTAGCTGTTGCTTATCGGTATAATTTTCGAGTAATGTAAATTGAAAATCAGACTCTTCGGCAAGCTCTTGCATCTTAATTATTGCTGCCGGAGCAAATGGTTTTTCTGTTGCAACCAGAATATTTTTCATTAGCGTAATGTTTTGGGGTTAAGTTATTTTTTTATAAAGATTATTTGCACATAAATTTTAGCTATTTTTCTTTTCAAACTCTTGCATTGTGGCAATAAGTGCTTCCACACTTTCTTTGGATAGTGCATTGTAAGTCGAAGCTCGGAAGCCTCCTACCGAACGGTGGCCTTTAATCCCCACCATTTGTTGTGCGGTGGCAAAAGCTAAAAAGTCTGCCTCTAAGTCTTTATATTGCTCTTCCATTACAAAACAAATATTCATTAGCGAGCGGTCTTCTTTGGCTACTGTGCCTTTAAAGAGTGGGTTACGGTCAATCTCGGCATAAAGCAAATTGGCTTTTTCTGTATTCAACTTGTACATCGCCGCTACACCGCCGTTGGTTTTAATCCATTTTAGAGTTTGCAAGGCCGTAAAAATAGGAATTACAGGTGGCGTATTGAACATTGAGTTTTTAGTTACAAATGTTCTATAGTCCAGCATCGTTGGGATTTTATGGTCCACTTGCCCTAAAACTTCGTCTTTAACAATAACAAAAGTAAGCCCAGCTGGTGCAAGGTTTTTTTGAGCACCACCATATATAATGGCATATTTAGAAATATCAATAGGGCGGCTAAATATATCGGAAGACATATCCGCCACTAGCGGCACACCAAAGTCCATATCTTCATGGTACTCAGTACCATATATCGTATTATTTGTGGTGATATGCACATAATCGGTATCCTTATGTACCTCTATACCTTTGGGCAAAGAGAAAAAATCTGGATTTTTAATTTCGACCACATCGCCAAATAATTTTGCTTCTTTTAGTGCCTTTGCTGACCAAGTGCCAGTGTTTACATATACTGCCCTTTTCTTCATTAAATTAAATGGCACTAGTGCAAACTGCGTGCTTGCCCCACCGCCCATAAAAAGTACAGAATATCCTTGGGGGATATTCAAAAGCTCTTTAAATAGAGCAATTGCTTCGTTAATAACGGCATCAAATTCTTTGGAACGGTGCGACACCGAGGCCAAAGAAAGCCCTGTTCCAGAAAAATCTTTTAACGCCTCAATAGTTGCATCAATTGCCTCTTGAGGAAGAATTGAAGGGCCTGCATAAAAATTATGTTTTTTCATTTTGATAAATTTAAAGGTCTTTGTTTTGATTTAAGAAGTAATTATCAATTAGGTGCAAAAGTGCAAAAAAAAACTTAGTTTAATATGTTTTCTAACTGCTTTTATTGTTTTTTTTATCTTTCTTTAATTTTGTGCCAAGCCTGTTCTAAGTGGGGCAAAAAGTGCTAGCTAATATAACTGCCCTCTTGCCGAAAAATATACTCCCCTTTTTGTGCAGGGTTAGTAAATACACCATTATCGAAGGCTAATTTTCCCCTTAAAAAGACTTGCTCTACTTTGCCTTTTAGGCGGAAGCCTTCATAAATATTGCTATCGCAATGTTGGTGATGTGTTTTTGTAGAAATTTTATGCACTGTGTTAGGATTAAAAATAACTAAATCGGCATCTAAGCCTACTGCAATATCTCCTTTTTTATGCGATAAGCCAAAAAGATTTGCAGCCCCAGTGGAGCATAAGTAAACAAATTCTTGCAAACTTATTTTGTTTTTGAGTACGCCATAAGTGTAAAGCAGCTCTAGCCTATGTTCTATGCCCCCTGCCCCGTTAGGGATTTTTGTAAAATCGAGTTTCCCTAGCTCTTTTTGATGCTTTAAATTAAATGGGCAATGGTCAGTGCCAAGGGCAGTAACTGTGCCATTTTTTAAGGCTTTCCAAAGGAAGGCATGGTTTTCTTTTGCTCGAATGGGTGGGCTTAGCACATAGGGAGCCGATTTTTCAAATGGTTGGTAATAGACCTGCTCGTCCAGCAATAAATATTGTGGGCAAGTTTCGGCGAATATTGGCCAACCTTTGGCTTGTGCTTTGGCAATTATTTTCATGGATTTTTGGGAGGAAACATGCACGATATAAAGGGCTGCCTGTGTTTTTTTTGCAAGTAAAATGGCTCTTTCTACGGCCTCTGCCTCTGTTGCCTCGGGGCGAGATTGTGGGTGATACTTGACTTGGGTCTTCCCTTGGGCAATAAATTTTTTCCGTAAAAAATTTATAATATCTCCATGTTCTGCATGTACTGTTACCAGTGCGTTGTTTTTCTGTGCAGCATCTAAAACATTAATAAAATCGGCATCTTCCAAGCCAATTCCGTTTTTGCCTTTGTAGGCAAGGTAGGTTTTAAAAGAGGGCATGCCCAGTTGTTCTTTGCAGGCTTTTATTTCCTGTGCTGTGTTGCTGTGCCAGTAGGTAATACTCATGTGGAAGGCAAAGTCGATGAGGGAGTTTTGGGCTTCTTTTTTGCGTTTTTCAAACGCAATTGAAAGTGGCTCTTCTTTTTCGGGGGTTACAAAATCTATGATACAAGTTGTGCCACCGGCTATTGCTGCTTTGCTGCCTGTAAAAAAATTATCGGCAGATTTTCCGGCAGGTGTTTGTAGGGCAAGGTGCACATGTGGGTCTATCCCGCCAGGGAAAACATATTTGCCTTGGGCATCGTAAATTTTTGCTCCCAAGCCATCAATATCTACTCCTATTCTTTTTATTTTTCCATTTTTGGATAAAATATCGCCTATAAAAGTGGCTTTTGATGTTACAATAATTCCATTTTTTATAAGTACTTTTTTTTGCATATTATTGTTTTAAAAAAGCAATTTCCTGTTAAGAAAATCGCTTTTATGTAATGAACTTATTGGCATAAATTTTAGTTTAGAACTAAGATTTCATGTGTACATCAATTTGTGGAAATGGTATTTGAACATTGGCTTGGGTGAGGGCTGCCTTGCCTTGTTCGTAGATGTCGAAATATACGTCCCAGTAGTCTTCTGGTTTTGCAAATGGGCGAACGGCTAGTTTCATTGCACTGTCTCCTAATTCGCCAAGCCCTACAAATGGGGCTGGGTCTTGCAGTACTTTTGGGTGTTTTTCCATCACTTCTACGAGTGCTTTTCTTGCGGCTTTAATGTCTGCATCGTAGGCAATTCCGAAATGTAAATCTACACGAATTTTACCTTCGGTGGTGTAGTTTAGAATGTTACCGTTGGATAAAATGCCATTGGGAATGATTGCTGTTTTGTTCTCGGGGGTGGTTAGGGTGGTAATGAAAATTTGGATTTCTTTTACGTTGCCTAGTTGCCCTTGTGCTTCGATTAAATCGCCTACTTTAAATGGTTTGAAGATTAAAATAAGTACGCCACCTGCAAAGTTGGCAAGTGTGCCTTGCAAAGCCAGCCCTACTGCTAAACCTGCTGCACCAAGTATGGCTATGAAAGAGGTGGTTTTAATGCCCACCATATCGGCCACGCTTACTAGGAGCAATACTTTTAGTACTATGGAGAGCATGGAGAGCAGGAAGCTGCGTAAAGAAGGGTCGGTGTTTTTCTTTTCCATTACTTTTGCAGTAACTTTTCCTAGCTTTTTAATAATAAATAGCCCTACTACCAGAACTACTATTGCTAAAATTACCTGTGGTCCTTTTTCCATGAGTAGCTTTACGCCTTCATCAATGTATTCTTGTGTTGTCATAACTTATTGGTTTTAAGTAAATAAATAATCACAAATTTAGTTTTTATTTTTTAAAATTGAAATATAATTATTTAGTTTTTGCTTATAACCGATATACTTTTTCTAAGTCTTGGATTTTTTTTAAATCGCCAACAAGGTGGTTTATAACTTCTTGGCTGGCTACTAGCATTTCTATTGAGCCTTTAAATACCTCTTTATCGGCTTTTACATTGAGGGCAATCATGTTGATGCCCATTTCGTTGGAAATTACTTTTACAATATCGCCTAAAATATGGGTTCTGTCTAGCCCTTTAAACTCTACTTCTGCGGGGAATACTGCGTTGTTTGACAGTTTCCAAATCACGACTGTTGTTTGCTCTTTAAAGAGGGCGTTTTTTTCGTGTGCAGTTTGGCAATCTCTTTTATGTACTTCCAATCTTGTTTCGGAGCATTTTATAACAATGCTTTCATCGCCTGGTACTGGTCGGCAGCAGGTGCTTATTTCTATGCCTTCTGGGTCGGTAATTTTAAATGGTTTTTTGGGGTTGAAGTTAGTAATTCTATCTTCTACTGTTTCTTTCGTTTTTTTACTATCTGTTATTACCTCGTTCTCTTTGGTGTTAAAAAGCCCCCAGAAACTGAATGGGCGAGATGGGAGGAGTTCTTTTTTAAGTTCTTCGTGTAAGATGCTGTTATTTGCTAATCGCAAATAAATTTCGTCCATAGAGTTGCATGCAAAGCGTTGGCAAAGGGTTTTAAATAGTTCATCTGTAACTTTATATTCTTGAATAATGAAGTTAAAAATGATTTTTCCTTTCTTAATGTTTTCAAGGCGTAGGCCTCTGAAATATTTTTGTAGCTTGCTTTCTGCTTTTGAGGTGGTGATGTGATCGAGCCATTTTTTTGAGGGCTGGCAACTCTCGCAGGTGATGATGTAAACAGAGTCGGCATGTGTAAGTACGGTGCTGTATGGGGCGGGTGTGCCATTGACTTCGGCGGCTCTAAATTTCAGCCCAAGTTCGGTATGTATATGGAAGGCGTAATCGAGTACCGTTGAGCCTTTTTTCATGACAATTAATTCGCCCCTATCGGTAAATACATGGATTTCTTTGGAGGCGGGTTTTATTATGCGAAGGACTTGCTCGTGGGTAAGATTGGGGTCTTTCAATTGCTGGCTTAATGATTTTAGCCACTCTGTGGTTTTTAAAAACTGCCTGCTATTGTCGTGGTTTTCGGCAAATCCTCGCATTGCAATTTGGTTCATTCGGGTAGTCATTATTTGTACTTCAATCCATTGCCCTTCAATCATTAAATTAACAAGTAGTGTTTCAAATCCGTTTGTTTTTGGGTGGGTAACCCAGTCTTTTGTGCCCCTTACATTTACATTAAAATAATCGGTAAGTAGGGCATAAAACATAAAGCATTGTTGCTTTTCTGTATGGGTATCTGTGGGGTCAAAAATTATTCTTAGGGAGTTAAAGTTATGGATTTCAGTTACCTCCTTGTGGTTACCCTTCATTTTTCCCCACACCGAGTAATAGGATTTTGTTATTTTTTTTACTTGAAAATTGGGCTGAAAATCTTTTAAATTAGCTTTTAATACTTTTTCAATTTGATTAAAATAATTGGCTTGCCTTTTACCTTGCTCATCTACGAGTTGTTTTACTTTTTTAAATTCTTCTGGGTGGCGGTATTCAAAACTAAGGTTTTCTAGCTCTTTTTTTATCACAAAAAGCCCCAGACGGTGGGCAATAGGGGCATATACCATTAATGACTCTGCGGTTTTTATCATTTTCGAGCTCTCGCTCATGTCTGCCAAGGTACGCATATTGTGCAAGCGGTCGGCAATTTTAATAAAGGCAATTAATTTAGATTCTGCCATTTTCAAAAACATGTCTTTGAATGTTTCCGACTGCTGTGTTTTTGAGCAGTTCTTTGGTACGGTTTTAATTTTAGTAAGCCCATCAATAATTTTAGCAACTTCTTTCCCAAAATTAGTTTCAATATCCTGCAAGGAAATTTCAGGACAGTCCTCTACCGTATCGTGCAGGAGGGCAGCCACTACTGCGGTTTTACCAAAGCCCATTTCTTGGGCTACAATTTTGGCCACTGTTATTGGGTGGGTAATATAGGGTAACTTTTGCCCGCCTTTACGGAACTGCGAGATATGCCCTTTGTCGGCAAACTCAAAGGCTTTCGTTACTAGTTCTTGTGCTTGGGCAGAGGCCAATCTAGGGCTACATTTTAATAAGTCCTGAAAGTTTTGCTCTACAATTGCACGTTTTTCTTCATAGGTAAGATGTGGAAGTTCCATAATTGCGGTTGGCTAAAAAAGGTTTCATATAAATAGTTTAGTTTCCGCAATTTAAAGTTACGGTTCTTTTATGATGTTGATTGCAACATTGTGTACTTTTAGTTAGTTTGTTTTACTTTTTATTTTAGGAAAAACAGGTATAATAACATTTTATAATGGGTTACGAAGAAAAATAAAAAATGTTTCATAAACAAGATAAAAAGCTATAAAAATAGTTTTAACTTAGTTTTTTTATTTCATGTTGTAAATTTAGCCTTGCTTGTAGTTCGTATTTTTCATAAAAATAAGGGGTTCTAAAAATGGCTTGGGCATCTAAAAATTGTTTCAATACTTTTTTCCTGCCTGCCCTAAAAAGAGTTTCTGGCACAATTTTATATTCTTTGCGGATATTTTTTGTGTTTATATCATAATTTTCTGGCGAGCCACCCAAACTCATCAAATCTAAATCCAACATAAGCTGCAAATCAATACTTTCACCCTCTTCTCTAAAAAAATGATTTTTTGTACGCCTTATAATATGTGCCACTTTTTCTATCCGCTTTTGCGGAAAGTTTAATTTTGAAAGTGCCGATATTGCAAAATTTGCACTGTCTTCTTCATTGGTTTTGCTTAATGGTTTATAAATAATATCGTGGTAGAAAATCGCAAATATTAAATCGTCAGAATAAGAAAATTCAGCCGTTATTTTATCGGCCTTTAAAAGTAAGCTGCTAATATGGTTAGCATTATGATAATACCGTCCTTTTTCATTATAGCAATTTATTAAGGCTGTAAACTGCTTTTTAATTACTGAATTATCCGAACAAAACTGCTGTGCAATAGCAGCGTATTTTAGTTTAAGAGTAGGCAATAAAAAAAGTATAAATTAAAAAAATAGAAGTCCCAAATTTATGATAAATAAAAAAACGAAACAAGTGAAAAGGCTTTTTTTTAATATGTTATAAAAACTTTTTTTATAATTCTTAATCCCATAAAAAAACACTATTTTTGTAATATTTTAAAAAAATTAATCAATTATTTACTCACTAAAAACAAAGTAAAATGCAGTTAGATTTAAGCAAGTATGGAATTTCTGATGTGTCAGAAATTTTAAGAAACCCATCGCACGAAGTACTATTTAAGGAAGAAATGAAGCCAGGATTAGAGGGGTTTGAAAAAGGACAGCTTACCGAGCTAGGTGCGGTAAACGTAATGACTGGAGTATTTACCGGACGCTCACCAAAAGATAAATATATTGTAGAAGACGATGTAACAAAAGATACAATTTGGTGGACTACACCAGCCGCCCCCAACGACAACAAACCAATTAGCCAAGAAATTTGGACTGATTTAAAGGCACAGGTTAGCCAGCAACTCTCGGGCAAACGCCTTTTTGTAGTGGATACTTACTGCGGTGCAAATGCAGATACCCGCCTAAAAGTACGCTTTGTAATGGAAGTCGCATGGCAAGCCCACTTTGTAACCAATATGTTTATCCGCCCATCAGCAGAAGAACTAAAAGACTATGAGCCTGATTTTGTAGTGCTTAATGGCTCTAAAACCACCAATAAAAATTGGGAAGCTCAAAAGTTAAATTCAGATGTATTTACAGTATTCAACCTTAGCGAAAAAATGCAGGTTATAGGCGGCACTTGGTACGGTGGCGAAATGAAAAAAGGAATGTTTGCCATGATGAATTATTACCTACCGCTTAACGGAATGGCCGCCATGCACTGCTCTGCTAACCAAGGCAAAGATGGCGATACTGCTATATTCTTCGGCTTATCGGGAACAGGAAAAACAACACTTTCGACCGACCCAAATCGCCAACTCATTGGCGATGACGAGCATGGCTGGGACGATGACGGTATTTTTAATTTCGAGGGCGGTTGCTATGCCAAAACAATTAATTTGGACAAAAATGCAGAACCCGAAATTTATGCTGCAATAAAACGAGATGCACTCCTAGAAAATGTAACGGTTGATAAAAATGGGAAAATTGATTTTACTGATGGCTCAACCACCCAAAACACTCGTGTTTCTTACCCTATTTATCATATCGAAAATATTATAAAGCCTGTTTCAAAAGGTGGGCATGCAACAAAAGTAATTTTTCTTACCGCAGATGCCTTTGGGGTAATGCCACCAGTATCCAAACTTACGGCAGAGCAAACTAAGTATCACTTTTTATCTGGCTTTACAGCAAAATTAGCCGGCACCGAACGTGGAGTAACCGAGCCACAACCTACTTTCTCTGCCTGTTTTGGCGAAGCCTTCTTATCGCTACACCCTACTAAATATGGGCAAGAATTAGTGAAGAAAATGAAACAGCATGGGGCAAAAGCATACCTCGTAAATACGGGCTGGAATGGCACAGGAAAACGCATATCTATAAAAGATACACGTGCAATTATTACTGCAATTCTCGATGGGTCTATTGAAGAAGCAGAGACCAAAGTAATGCCAATTTTTGACTTAGAAGTACCGACAACGCTAGCCGGTTGCGACTCTAAAATCTTAGACCCCCGAGATACTTATGCCGATGTAGAGCAATGGAATAAAAAAGCCAAAAAATTAGGCCAACTTTTTATCGACAACTTTGTAAAATACACCGACAACGACGAAGGCAAAGCACTTGTTGCTGCGGGGCCTAAATTGTAAACTGCATAGCCGTAAAAATTAAGCTGTTTTGCTTAAGAGCAAAACATTTGGACTATCAAAACGCCCTGTAAAAATAAATTTGCAGGGCGTTTTATTACTTAATATATTCTAAAAAAAATCGGATTATCTTTATTTTATAGTAAGCATTTCTGGTCTTATTTATTACTCATTAAATTTAGAGATTGTTCTTCCTTTTAAGCTTTGTATAGGTCGGAAATTATTATGCAAAATGGCTTGAAAATCAGCAATTTGTGCTGCCGATGCAGTAGCAAAGGGATATTGTTTTGTGCCTTGCATATTTTAAGAAAATCATTTTCCACCCCTAAGTTAAATATACTATCAGCTTTATTAATATAAATTAAGGTAGTACTAAATTGAGTTCAATACTTTTGATATAAAAATCAAGCCGTTGCTAAATTTTATGGTTTTCTGTTTTTAGACTGGGACATTAATTATTTAAAAGTTACAAAATATCGTGCAAACTATTGGCCTTGTCCATCCATAGGCTCATATTTTCGTAGTCTTCATTTTCTACCATAGTACGAATATTTTTCATTTGTTGCTCAAAAACATCAAGCGAGTCAAGCATATTTTTTCGGTTCTGCCTAAAAATATCCGTCCACATCTGCGAGGACGACTTGGCAATACGGCTCATATCCCTAAAACCACCACCGGCAAGAGAAATAATGTCGGTCGGTTTTTCGTGGTTCATTACCGTATTGGCAAGGGCGTATGAAATCGCATGTGGCAAGTGCGAAATGTAGCAAGCATGCACATCGTGGGTCTGTGCGTCCATAAAAACGATACGCATAGCAATAGCACTAAAAATTTGTAAAGCCCTGTTTTTATGAAATTCAGCACAGTCCTCAATATTGCAAAGCACAATAGTTTTACCTTCGTAGAGTCCTTTTATGGCCGCCTTGGGGCCAAATTTTTCAGTCCCCGTCATGGGGTGGGCAGCAATAAAATGGCGACGCAAATTGGGGGGGATATTATCTACAATCATTTTTTTTGTACTGCCAAAATCAATAATTGTTGTTTCTTTTTTGATATTTTTAAGTTCAGGAAGAAAGGCAATAATGGCATCTACCGGAATGGCAAGTACAATTATATCGCAAGCAGAAAGTGCCTCAATCGTTACAATTTTATCTACAAGCCCCAGTTTTAGGGCTTGTTCCTGATGCTCTGGATTTTTATCGTAGCCAATAATTGCCTTCGCAATTCGGTACCTTTTTATGGCTTTTGCAAAAGAGCCACCCATTAGCCCTAGCCCAACTATTCCAAATTTCATATTTTTGTATTAATTTAAAAGCCAATAGTAAGCAATAAATGCCAAATAAAAAAAATCCAGCTAACCAGGCTGGATTTTAACTCTCGGATTAAACCTTAAATTCATTAACTCAAAACCATTTGAGAATTAATATTTTAAAGTTTTCTTTTTTTTCATGATAAAAGGCAAATAATGCACTGTAAAATGAATGTTGTTTTTCGACTATTGTATATCACAAGTTGTGCCAAAAGTCATAACTCACTTATTATTAGTTAGTTATACACTATTTAGATTATTTCTTAATTTAATAAAATTGTACGGAAATCAGAACTTATTGTACGAAATCGTACAAGTTTAAGCGATTAAAGCAATTATTTTTCTACAAAAAATAGTATATTTGTAAAAATATAAAATCTAAACACACCTTATAATAATACACTCCAAAATGAATTTAACCCACATAGAGCATATTGGCATGGCGGTAAAAAGCATAGCAGAAGCCTCTAAATACTACACAGAAATATTAGGGCTAGAATGTTATGCCACCGAAACGGTAGAAGAGCAGAAAGTTAGAACCGCTTTTTTTCGCATAGGCGAAACCAAAATTGAACTACTCGAAGCCACATCGGCAGATAGCCCAATTGCAAAATTTATAGAAAAAAAAGGCGAAGGCGTACATCATATTGCATTTGCCACAAAAAATATTGCAGACGCACTAAGGGAAGCTGGCGACAAAGGTGTAAGACTTATAGATAAAGTACCTAGAAACGGAGCAGAAGGCATGAATATTGGTTTTTTGCACCCCAAATCCGCCTTTGGAGTACTTACCGAATTTTGCTCACCACAAAAAATTAGCGATAACTCGTAAAAAAGATTTTGTTTTTATTGCAAATTAAACTACTTTAACAGTATTAAATATGAAATATGTAACAGGAATAAACAAAAATGTAAAATATAATATACTTTTGTAGAAAAGTATTAAATTTGGCATCAAAATTGAAAATCTAAACTAGCAACCCAAAAACAAAGTACCATTTTAGGCATTGAATTACTTGTAAATTCCTGATTTATTGCACTTTATATATTAAATTATAAACAACTATAAAAAAAACTTAAACCCCTGTATTATTTTAACCAAAAAATGATGCAACCAAAAATCAAACATGAGCGTCTTAATGAAAGACAGCTCTAAAATTTATTAATTAACTTATTTTAAAATTGATGAAAAAATTAATCACCGCCACGTTAGCAATAGTATTACTATTTTCTGCGTCTGACCTTTTTGCACAAAAAGGAAAATTTCAAGCTGTATTTATTTTCAACTTCTACAAACAAATGGAGTGGCCAGCAAAATACAAAAATACAGAATTTGTAATCGGTATCCTTGGGAAATCCGAAGTAAAGCCAATGCTCGAAAAGCTAACAACATCTAGAACATCAGGTGGGAGAACACGCTTTGTAATTAAACAATTCAATACCCCAAGCCAAATATCAAAATGCCAAATGCTATACATACCCAGCAACCAAAGTGCTAAATTTAACGAAGTTACACGGAAACTTAGAGGCACATCAACACTCGTAATTACCGAAAAAGCAGGACTTGGAGGGCGAGGAGCAGGCATCAATTTTGTAAAAATAAACCGAAGGCTACGCTTTGAAATGAACCGCTCATCACTACGGAAAGCACATATAGAAGTGTCCCAGATGCTAAAAACATTAGCCATTTTAATTTAAAATAAAAACTTGTTATGAAATTAGTTGGATAGCCAACTAATTTCAACAAAAAACTATTGTAGAAAACGAAACAGAAAACTCTCTGCAATTCTTTTGCGAGAGTTTTCTTAGCTAAAAAAAAAGAAGAACATCTAACCAAATACCATTAACAAACAATCCCCTAAAACAACTAAGTTTTAGGAACAAATACCACTTCCGTCATGAAGAAATTTACTAAAATTGCCTGTATTGTAATCATTACAATAATTACAACACAATCTGCATTTGCACAAAAAAACGTAGGGATAAACACCCTAACACCCAACCCCAACGCAGTACTAGAACTCGTTGCCCCAGATGGCAACCAAGGCCTACTACTCCCCCGCCTAAGCACCACACAGCGAAACGCCCCCAGTTTCCTAACTGCACTTGGCACAGCCGAAAACGGACTAATAGTATATGACACCACAGAACGAGCATTATACTGGTGGGACGGCACAAGCTGGAAAACATTTACAGGAGCAGGTGCAGCATATACCGCAGGGATAGGCATACAAATTTTAGCCGGCGAAATTATAAACAGCTCCCCCGACCAAGAAATTACACTGCAAGGCACAGGGGCAACAACCGTAACAGGCACATACCCCAACTTTACAATAACCACCACCGACAACACCGACGATGCCGATGCAGACCCCACTAACGAAATACAAACCTTTTCCTTTACAGGAAACGAATTTTTATTATCAGGCAGTGCAAATACAGCACTACTTTCCTCCACAACACCTGCTGACGGACAGGTACTTGTTTGGAGTACAGACCATTGGGAAGCACAAGCTTTGGCAGGAATCGATAACCAAAACCTAGAACTTTTAGCAGACAATACATTATCCATAGAAGGTGGCAACTCGGTCGATTTATCTCCTTATTTAGATAATACCGATGCTCAGGATTTAAGTTTAGCAGGTAATATTTTAAGTTTAACCAATGATGGTACAACAGTTGATTTGTCTAGTTTTGCTAATACTGATGCACAGGATTTATCTTGGAACGGCAATAAAATACAAATTTCAAATGGCGGTGATATAAACCTCTCCGCAACTCCCCCTGCAACTGGGGAAGTTTTAACATGGGATAATACAAATAGTCGTTGGGACGCAAGTGCCATACCTGCCCCAAGTTTAACCAATGCCAATATTTTCGTTGGAAATGCAGGCGGTACTGCCACAGGCGTACCCATGACTGGCGATGCAACCATAGACAATGCAGGTGCTTTAACCATAGCCAACAATGCAGTAACCACCCCAAAAATATTAGACGGTGCAGTAACCACCGCAAAGATTGCCAACAATGCCATAACCACCGCTAAAATATTAGACGGTACAATTGCCACAGTTGATATTGCCAACAATGCCGTAGATGGCACAAAAATAGACCTTTCAGGAAATACAGATGGAAATATTATGTACTACAGTGGCACAGGCTGGGTGCGTTTAGCAACAGGAGCAAATGATGAAGTTCTAAAATTAGCTGGCGGTGTGCCAACTTGGGCTACAGACAATGGCGACACCTACTCCGCAGGTAATGGCATAGCCATTGATGGTTCAAATGTAATTTCTAGTACCATTTGGAACATTAGTGGTGGCGATATAACCCTAGTCGCTCCTGCTAATAATATCGCCATTGGCGGTGCCGTTGATGCTAATTATAAACTAAAAGTTTACGGACGTTTTCAGTCCGCAGGGGTAAATGAACTCTCTGATGAGCGATGGAAACAAAATATTAAAACCCTTGAAGGAAGTAGCCTTAGTAAAGTAAAACAACTCCGTGGGGTAAACTACGACTGGCGAATTAGCGAGAACCCCGAAAGAAATTTCCCGAAAGGGAAACAGTTCGGTTTTATTGCCCAAGAGGTAGAAAAAGTATTCCCACTTGCCGTGGATACCGATAGCGAAGGCTACAAATCAGTACAATACAGCCACATGACTGCACTACTGGTAGAGGCCATGAAGGAGCAACAAACCATAATTGAAAATCAGCAAAAACAAATTGATAATTTAAAAGCTGAACTTGCCACAAACACTACAAACACTAACCAAACCAAGAGTATTAAAGCACAGTTAGAAAAAATGCAACAGCAAATTAAAAATATGCAAGCCCTACTAGATGCCTCTAACACCGCAGGTAAATAAGTTGAAAATTGTTAGGTAATACTTACAACTTCATACTTACAACTTCATACTTACAACTTAAAAAAACATTTTCCAATGAAAAAGTTTACCATTTATATATCCGCCATACTAATTATTCTTGCAACAGCCTTGCCAGCCTCTGCACAGTTTATTGGCAATTACACAATAGACCCCACAGGGGTTGACGATACTGGTACAGACCCTGGGGGTGTATCGGGCAAGAATTACCTCAACTTTACCGATGCAATTAGCACTTTGAAATCTTTTGGCGTAAGCGGAGCAGTTACTTTCGAGGTAGTATCTGGCACTTACAACGAGCAAATTTCAATACCACAAATTACAGGGGCATCTGCTGCCAATACCATCACCTTTAAGTCGCAAGACCCAGCGATTTACGCCACCTTACGCCACATTTCGTCCACTACCGATAACTGGGTAATAAAACTAGACGGTGCCGACTTTATTAGAATACAAGAACTCTCAATTATTACAGATCATACTAATAGCAACGACGGCATAGTAATCTTTTTCGATGATACCAACAGTAGCATAGATGATATACAAATTTCAAGCTGCGATATACAAGGACGAGTGCTTGCAACAATTGTACCCTCAGGGGCAGTAATTACAAGAGCACCAGCTGCTAGCAATGGAATATTCAATATTAGCATCAACGCCAATAGCATAACCAATGGCTCGTATGGCATATATTTACCAGCATCTGCTACATTTCCCCATACAGGGCTTGTTATTTCTAATAATGATATTTATGATTTCAATTCGCATGGGATATTTGTAAAAAAGGGTACTGCCGTAGAAATTCTAAAAAATATTATTAAAAGCAAGCCTGTACCTGCTGCCCTTGCGGTAGGTTTACGGGCAGAAGAGTGCGGAGCAGGTACTATTATAGACGGCAATAAGATAGAAGTAACAAGTGCTAGCCAGAATATAGGGCTTTGGCTTGAAAACTGCATAGGCACTAGCGGCACAGAGAACTTAATCACAAACAATATGGTTGTAACCGCCAGTACAGGAACAGCCCAAACGTCCTACGGTATTCATTTTGAGAGCTCTACATGGACTAATGTATATTACAACTCGGTGCGAGTAAGTGGTGGTAAAAACGACTCCCCCGCCTTTTTCCTCGACATCTCTGCTGGAGCAAAAAACAACAGTATTCAAAATAATATTTTCACAAATATGAGCACAGGCGTTGCCATTAAAATAAATAACCCCTCCACGGAAAATGTTAATTACAACGACCTATACGCCACTTCGGGGGACGTTGGGCTTAAAGGCGCAGTAAAATACTCTACCCTTGCCACATGGCAAACCGCATCTGGCTACGATACCAACTCACTAAACCAAGATCCACAGTTTGTAGCCGGAAATGATTTACACCTTTCGGTAGATATTCCTGCCTTTAAAATGAATGCTATACCTTCGGTTTTGGAAGATATAGACGGCACCCCACGTGGAGCAACCCCATACATAGGGGCTCACGAATTTATAACCCTACCCCCCGCAAGTCCCGAAAATGCACTCGATTTTGACGGAGTTAATGATAATGTTTCCGTTCCATACTCCGCCACGCTGGACTTCACAGACCAGTTTACTGTCGAAGCATGGATAAACCCTGCAACACTTGGAGAAAATGAAAAAATTGTTTCAAAGTCCAACGGAACAGACCATGGTTTTATCCTTGCCCGAAGCGGGGGGAATGAAATTATTTTAGAAATGTGGAATACCGGAGGAACATATATCCAGGCTTTCGGCGGAAATTTGAAAATGGAATGGACTCACTTTGCCGCAAGCTGGAATAAAAACGGCGACCTTATTGTTTACATGAACGGCGTAGAAGTGGCCAAAACTCCCGGAGGAGGTCTGAATATTCGTAATGAAACAGGAGCTTTTGCTGATTTAACAATAGGTAAAGATTCCTGGGGAGGTACTTTCCCATTTGAAGGAAAAATAGACGAAGTACGCATTTGGGACTATGAAAGAACCCCCGACCAAATTAGAGAAAATATGTGCCAAACCATAAACACCAACTCCGCAGGTTTGGTCGCCTACTATACCTTCAACCAAGCCCCAGGAGATGCAATAGACCAAACTGGCAACGGACATACCGGCACACGATTTGGCGGTCCTGTATATGTAGCCTCAACCGCCTTCACCACCTGGACTGGCAATACAGACAATGATTGGACAAATGCCGCCAACTGGACAAACGGAATACCTAATACAAACTCTGTAAATGCAGGAATAACAAATCAAACAAATTCAGCAACAATTGCAGGTAGTGAAAATGTAAATCATCTTGTAATTGCATCAGGAGCAACATTAGAAAAATCTACATTTAATATAAAATCATCAGGAAATATTTTTAATTTTGGTTCAGATAATGGAACAGGTTACTTGGAACTCTTCGGAGGAACAGAGCAACACTATATAGCAGGAGATTTTGCAACATTAGAAGTAAATGACAACATCAATAATGTAGGTTTAGCAAGTTCTGTTAGTCTAAATACAGAAGTTAAAATGACAAATGGTAAAGTGTTCCTTTACGATAATGATTTTACACTTAATTCAGGAGCTAATATTACAGGTTCAGTAGGGGCTAGTAACTATTTTGTAGCCGACCAAGTAGGAATTTTTGCACAAGATGTAGGAGCTTCGGCATCAGAAATATATCATATAGGAACAACTGCAAATTATTCACCCGCAACATTTACGAACAAATCAGCAACACTAGGTACATTTACCGCAAGAGTATTTCCTGATGTTAGAGATAATGGTTTGCAAACAGGAGGAGCTACAATCCCAACTATTGACGACTGTGTAAACCTCACATGGATACTAGGACAAACATCAGCAACGCCAATAAATTTTGACTTAAATCTTCAATGGAATGCTACATCAGAAGGAGGCACATTTGACCGCACAAATTCAGCAATAGGTGACTATACCGCTGTATGGAACAGTACTATTGCAGCTCCTGCTGCTGGCGGAGCAAGTCCTTACACACAAAGTAGAACAGGCTTGTCAGCCTTAGGCTCTTATGCAGTTGGTGATTTAGAAAGTCCAATGGCACTAACTGGCATACCACCAGGGCATGCCCTCGACTTTGACGGCACAGACGACTATGTAAGTGCCGACGGTACTGCTTTTGATGGACTACCTGCAATTACAGTAGAAGCATGGGTGAACCTGACAAACGCAGGGAACGATCAAAAAATAGTGGGGCAAGCTTTACTAGGTACTCCTTGGAAGGGTTTTATTTTAGGGGTTGCAGCTTCTAAAATAAAATTTGAAGTTTGGAATACTAACGAAACCAAATATACCATTCAAAATGGAACTGTTCCTTCCGGGCAGTGGGTACACCTTGCCCTTACGTGGAAAAAAAATGATAAAATGATAGCCTACATTAATGGCGAAGAAGTCGGAAACCTAGCAACAGCCAATTTTAACATAGCAGCAAGTAGCAGTAATTTAATTATAGGAGCAGCCCCTTGGAGCCCCATCTACTTTAAGGTTAATGGGCAAATTGATGAACTTAGAGTTTGGAACACAGCACGTACTGCTTGCGAAATACGAGCAAATATGAATAACGAACTTATAGGCAACGAAGTAGGGCTTGTAGCTTATTATAATTTTAACCAAGGCGTAGCAGGAGCAAACAACGCAGGAGAAACTACTTTAATAGATAACTCTACAAACTCCCACAATGGCACATTAAATACCTTTGCACTTAGTGGAGCAACATCAAACTGGGTCGCCTCGGCAGCAAATGTAAATGACCTTACCAACTTATCGGTTTGCACTACTTCTCCTAGTGCATTTCAAAAAGAAGTAGCAGCAAACTCTGATGTTATCG
>CAMZKQ010000023.1 GCA_947311265.1 uncultured Chlorobiota bacterium
GCACCATATTTAAACCGATGAATTTAGAAGACTTGCTAAACGTTTAGAAAATGATAGGTATATTTCAAAATCAATATCTTACACAAATTTATTTTACTCCTTCCCGAACTGATTTTCACTTTTCTGTCATCTATTTAGAAATTTTTTATAATTCAAAAAAATTATAAATTTGCACAATGACTAAATATTTCGCAGCACTTTTTTTTTTAGCTTTAATTGTAAGCTCTTGTGCCACAATTTTAAATAAAAAAGAAGTTACGCTAAGGCTCTATGCCGAAGATAAAAATGCAGAGGTGGCTATTGACGACTCAATTATTTGGGATAAAGCCTCAACTTCTTTTCGGGCAGAAAGGCGAGCTAAAAGCCTAATAATTTTCTATAAAGATAGCCTAGGTGTAGCCACAAGTAAAGTAAGGTTTAAGGTTTCAAAAACATTTTTTCCTGGCAACTTTCTTAGCCCCTACTGTATTGGTTTTCCTGTAGATTTATTTGCCGGAAAAATGTTTACTTACGACCCTGCTTATTACCTCAAAAGGGATAACAACGGCACGCTTAAAATCAGCCCTAAATTTACCCCCAGTAAAGGGCAACTCAACCTAAAAATAGCAGCCGCTCTTTTTAGTAACCAACAAATGGCAAGCAATGCAGATGGAGGTGGTACTGAAACGGGGATAGGCTTACTATTTTCACAAGAATATTATTTTACCCAAAAGCATTTTTTATCGCCAGGAATAGGCTTTTTTATTAGCCTAGAATCGAGCACTTACAAAATACATAATGCTGCATTTTTATTGGGGACAGACTATAACCGCTTTCAGTTTATGGGCGGTTTACAGTTCGCCAAGCAAACCAATAACAGCTCTAATGAAAGGTGGCGTGCTAAAAACCAACACACTACACACTCCATGGGATTAGCCATAGCCACCGCCTACCAGCTAGGCTACTGGACCCACCTTACAGTTAATTATCGCCCACAGATTTTGCATATTCAGAACAAGCAATTTAGAGCCAGTTATCAGCCATTACTAATACTTTCGCTCGATTACAAATTAAAATTCTCCAAAAAAGGAAAATACCCTTTTTGGTAATTCATGCCTTTTTTTTCAATAATTCAAGAGAGAATAACGCAAATCCAGTAATTTTATTAATTTTGTGTAAGCAAAATAATTTAATATCAAACACAAAGCGTAGATTGTATAAAAAACAAGACATATCATCTTTTTCCGATACAGATTTAATAAATGCCTACAAAGCCGATAAAAATAAAAACTTGGTAGGCGAACTGTACACGCGCTACACCCGCATGGTATTCCTTGTGTCGATGAAATACTTAAAAAATGAAGAGAAAGCAGACGATGCAGTAATGCAAATTTTCGAGAAATTATTTACAGATTTATTAAAACACGAAGTTAAAAACTTTAAAGGCTGGTTACACACCGTTACCCGAAACCATTGCCTTATAAAATTACGTTCGGAAAAATCTATACTCAAAAAACAACAGGATTATAAAAAAGATACTGAAACTTTTATGGAATTAGCGCCTGATTTTCATCAAACAGGCAAAGAAGAAAAAAAACTAACAACACTAGAAGAAGCCATTACAAAACTAAAACCAAAACAAAAACAATGTATCCAACTTTTCTATTTGAAAGAAAAATCCTATACAGAAGTAGCTGATACAACAGGGTTTACCATGAAGGAAGTAAAAAGTTATATCCAAAACGGTAAACGCAACCTTAAAATTATTTTAGAACGTGCAGGTATTTCTGGTGCAATTCTTCTATTTCTTCAGCTTTATTAAAATTGCTAAAAACCAAAATCTGTGAAAAAGACCAACGAGATATTTAAAACATCTGCTTGCCTAACTAACAAGCAAATAGAAAACTACAACAAAGGCCAAGTTTCGGCAACCGAACTTCGCAGCACCGAACTCCATCTTGCCGATTGCCAAATATGCTCGGACACCCTAGCTGGCTATATGCTTCTAAAAGATAAAACCGCCTTAACAAAAATAATTTCAGCACTAGATAAAAAAATACTTGCCAAAACAAGTACAAAAATTATCCCCCTAGTGGCTGCCCCAAAAACATTCAGAATTAAACGCATATTATCAATTGCCGCATCAATAGCCCTATTAGTTACCCTTGGCTGGCTAGGCAAAACCTACATTTCTGGCACTAGCCCAACCAATTTCGCAATGGCAGAAGAAGGCATATTTAAAAAAGCAAAAGATAATTTTAAAACAATAAAACAAAACCCAGCTCCACCACCAGTTGTTGCAGAAAAAACAAACGAACAAAAACTTGCCGATAACACAATTGCCAAGCCAATAAAAGAAAACACCAAAACAGCCCTTAAAGAAAATATAAAAGCAGAAAAGGAAGAGCTTGAAGAAGAGGAAATAATTACAGAAGACGAAAACGACGTTAGCAATGAACTTATTACAACAGGCTTAAAACCAATTAATGAAATTAGTGAAATTACCGATACCGATGACGCAGAACTCGAGGACGTTATCAGTACAGAAATGTCAGACGAAGTTGCACTGCCCACTACTGTTAGCATCACCCCAAATAAAGACCAAAACCTTTCAGCTTTAAATGATGTAAAACGTCAGGAAAAGAAAAAAAAGCTAAAAGATTATTTTAACAAAAGAAGAAATAAGAATATCAAAAATGAAGACACAGAGATGGCAAAATTTGCCGGCACAACACGCCACTTAAAAGCCGCAAAAACAGCCACATTTGCCGACGGAGAAACCGCCTACAAAAGTAAAAAATACAGCAAAGCAAAGAACATCTTTACCAACTTATATAAAAACTCCCCCGAAAGCAAGACCCTCTACTTCATAGGCATGACCGTTTACAAACAAGGCAAATTCGACGAAGCACTACTCACCTTTGAACAACTTATCCACTTTAACAACAACTACTCCGACAAAGCCAAACTAATGAAAAGCCTAATTTTCCTAAAACAAGGCAAAACCCAAGAACACACAGCACTTTTACAAGAACTCCAAAAATCAGGCATCTCCCTCAGCGACACATTAAAATATTAAACTCATCCACAACTGAAAAATAGAAGATTAGTGCTAAGATATTATTAGAATGACAAAAAAAAATAACCTTCTTTCAGAAAAAATTGAAATAAAAGGAGCAAAAGTTAATAACCTAAAAAACATCTCTTTAAACATAACAAGAGAAAACTTTACCGTAATTACAGGACTATCCGGCTCAGGCAAATCCTCCCTAGCCTTCGACACACTCTATGCCGAAGGGCAACGCCGATACGTCGAGAGCCTATCCTCATACGCCCGCCAATTTTTAGGACGAATAAACAAACCCGAAGTAGAATACATAAAAGGCATACCACCAGCAATAGCCGTAGAGCAAAAAGTAAACACCCGAAACCCCCGCTCAACCGTTGGTACATCTACCGAAATCTACGATTACATCAAGCTACTTTATGCCCGAGCTGGCGATACCTTTTCGCCCCTTACCGGGAAAATTGTAAAACGCCACACCGTAACCGATGCCGTTAATTTCCTGATACAATTTCCGGAAAAAACAAAAGCACTCATACTCGCCCCCTTCATTCTACACCACGGGCGAACCACCAGAATACAACTTGAAATCTTGCAACAGCAAGGTTTTTCTCGCATGGAGCAAGCTGGTGAAATTATAAAAATACAAGCCCTGCTTTCGCAGAAAAAAATACAAAAAAAACTAGCCATTGTAATAGACCGAATATCAGTAGCCACAGATGAAGACACACAAAGTCGGGCAGCAGATTCCGTACAAACGGCATTTTACGAAGGTAATGGCGATTGCATTATTAAAATATTCAGCGAAAGCGGTATAAAAACAGAGAAATTTTCGAGCCGATTCGAAGCCGACGGCATTAAATTTGAAGACCCAACCACCCACACCTTTAGTTTTAATAGCCCACTTGGGGCTTGCCCAACTTGCGAAGGCTTCGGAAAAACAATGGGCATCGACCCAGATTTAGTCTTCCCAGATAAATCCCGCTCAATATACCAAGAAGCCGCCGCCTGCTGGCGTGGCGAAAAAATGAGCTGGTACAAAGACCAATTTATTTTGGCCACAGCCAAATTTAGTTTCCCTATACACAAGCCTTACTGCGAACTTTCGCAAAAACAAAAAGACATACTTTGGTACGGCAATAAACATACAGAAGGACTATACGCCTTTTTTAAAGAGCTAGAAACCCAAACCCGAAAAATCCAATTTAGAGTAATGCTTTCCCGCTACCGAGGCAAAACAATTTGCCCAGACTGCAAAGGCACTCGCCTAAAAAAAGAAGCCGCCTATATAAAGATAGCAAAAACGGCCGTCCACGAACTAGTCGATTTACCAATAAAGCAACTAATCCCGTTCTTTCGGGATATAAAATTAGATAAACACAAATCTGAAATTTCAAAACGAATTTTAACCGAAATTCGCAACCGCTTACAATACTTGGCAGATGTTGGCTTGGATTACCTGACTTTAAACCGCCTCTCGGCAAGCCTATCAGGTGGCGAAAGCCAACGAATAAACCTAGCAGGCTCGCTAGGCAGCAGCCTAGTTGGCTCACTCTATATTTTAGACGAACCCAGCATCGGGCTACATTCTCGGGACACCGAACGCCTAATCGGCGTACTGAAAAACCTAAGAGATATTGGCAACAGCGTAATTGTAGTAGAACACGACGAAGATATAATTTTAGCCGCCGATGAGTTAATCGACATTGGTCCTCTGGCAGGAACAGAGGGAGGAAATGTCGTTTTCCAAGGAAAACCAACCGCCCTTAAAACAAACGCAAAAACTTCGCAATCGCTTACTGCTAAATACATTGCAGGCATAAAAAAAGTGGCTATCCCTGAGTTTAGGCGAAAATATACCCACAGTATAAAAGTACTTGGTGCAAACCAAAACAACCTCAAAAATATTGATGCCGAATTTCCGCTTAACGTATTTACCGCAGTTACAGGCGTTAGCGGTTCGGGAAAATCGTCTTTAGTAAAAGGTATTTTATACCCTGCCATGAACCGCCTGATAAATGGTTACGGTGCAAAAGCGGGGAGTTACAGTCGCCTAGAAGGCGATATGGCTCAAATTCAGCTAGTTGAGTTTGTGGACCAAAACCCAATTGGACGCTCTTCCCGCTCCAACCCAATTACCTATTTAAAAGGCTTCGACGAAATCCGCAAGCTATTTGCAGCACAACAAGCGGCAAAGATTAATGGCTTTACGGCCGGTCATTTTTCGTTTAACGTAGAAGGCGGACGCTGCGAAGAGTGCCAAGGCGAAGGCGAAATAAAAGTAGAAATGCAGTTTATGGCAGATGTGCACCTGGAATGTGAGCACTGCAAAGGGAGGCGTTATAAAGATGAGGTTTTAGATGTACTGTATCAAGAAAAAAATATTTTTGATATTTTGGAACTCACCGTTACCGAAGCATTAGATTTTTTTAGTAAAAACAAAGCAACGCAAAAAATTGCAACACGCATTCAGCCTCTTTTTGACACAGGCTTGGGTTATGTAAAACTAGGGCAATCGTCCAACACACTATCTGGTGGGGAAAGCCAGCGGGTAAAACTAGCCTCCTTTCTTAGCAAAGAAAACGAGAAGCGGCACACCCTATTTATCTTCGACGAACCTACCACAGGGCTGCACTTCCATGATATAAATAAACTCATGAACTCTTTTTATGCCCTACTCGACCGAGGGCATACGGTAATTGTTATTGAACATAATTTAGATGTTGTAAAATGTGCCGATTACATTATTGATATTGGCCC
>CAMZKQ010000024.1 GCA_947311265.1 uncultured Chlorobiota bacterium
TATTTCTATTCTCCACAGAGCTTACTGCGACTTCGTTTATAGGTATTGACACACCAACACTCCATGGCGTTTTTGTTTTTCCTGTGTAAAACGGAGAAAAGGTTACATAATTGCTATTATCGTTACCCATAATTTTTCCTAAATTAAACTTCTCGCCGAGTTTTATTTTAGTAGCAATATCTATATCGTTAGCATTAGGAAAAAGGGTCGTAACCAAGCTACCTATTGCTGTTTTTTTAGGGTGAGTTACCACCACACCATTATTAGACACTAAGAAAATGTAACTGCCTTGGTAAGGAATTGTGTTTTTTATAATCTCAGCTAAACCGTCCAGGGCAATATCAAAGCCCACAAGCCCTGCATACTGGTCGTTTTCACGGATATGGATGGTCCCTGTGGTCATCTGAATGGAATCTTTGCCCGTTTCGGTATCGTATATCGAGTAGTAAGGATTGACTAAAAACTCTTGATTTTCGGCTATTTTTATTTGATAATAAAGCCCTGTAATATTGTACGCAACGGTATCCAGTAATTGGTGTCGTGCAAAAATTTCATTATTATCCTCCATAGAGCGATAATACATGTGCCTTATTCTGCCTTGGGCTCTACCATATTTTGCTTTATTTATTTCGGAAAATTCCCAAGAAATAGCTATCGCAGAAAAGCGAGGATTATTTTTAAGTACACTAAGGAGTGCTTTATTGTAAGGGCTTTCATTATCCTCATAATCAATCTCATTAACAGTTGTTACGGATTGGGCAAGTGTACGGGCCACTGCCATGCTTTCATTTAGGCTAACCTGCACATCAGATGCTGTTTGTTTGGCATATAAATCGGCAATTCTCTCGGCATCTTCATAGGCTGATCCTTTAAACTTGCCACTAAGGAAAAACACAACAATCAGAACAAAGGCAGTTGCCGTTCCTAGCACAGAAAACAGTATTTTATATTTAATTTTCATGCGAGATTGTATTCGATTGCTTTTATTCTGTTAATTAAATATGTCATTTTAAGAAAACTACAAAAAAACAAATATACAACAAGATTTTTAGTCTGCAAAATTGTAAATTTTATTCTGCAAAATATTTTTCTTTAATGCAGATATAGTTTTTCAGAATAAAAAAATATTTATATTTGTAGGTTCATTCTAGCGAATGTTTTTTTTACTTATTTCAACTTTATAATTAGTTTATGAAAAACCTATTTTTCAACACCGTATTTATTTTTGCTTTTACTGTATTTGCATCAGCACAAGTGCCCAAAACGGTAAGTCTGGAATCCGAAATACCTTACGAAGTAGTTGCAGGTGAGCAATTTGAGGTTAAATTAACCATTACAAAACCCGACTTTATACACTACGCCACTTTTAAGCAAAAAATACCCGAAGGTTTCAAAGCCATTGAAAAAGAAAGCGGAACGGCAATTTTTAATTTTGAAAATAATTTCATTACATTTAAATGGATTACTTTGCCCAGAGCCCAAAAAGTAGTGGTTACCTACACCCTTATCCCCACTAGCGATATTGGCAAATCGTACCCTATAGCAGGAACTTTTAAATACCTGTCTAACAATAAGTTAGGAGAAGTAAGTTTAGTCAATGTAAACCTAAAAATAATGCCAAAAACGGCCACCGTTAAGTACATAAAAACAGGATCGCCAGTAGCTAATACGCAAAATACAGCAATGCAAAATACAGCCCCTACTTCCTTAAACTGTATCCGAACTGTTGCTTCATTAAATAAAAATAAAGAATTTATAATTAGCCTAAAAATTCAAAAAACAAACTTAACCAGTACCGCAAAACTAATTGAAAATATACCAGCAGGATACACTGCACGTGAGCTAAAGTCTGTCGGTTCTGTTTTTGAATTTAAAAATGGACAAGCCATTTTCTTATGGAATAAATTACCAAAAAAAAAAATATAACCCTAATCTATAAACTCCTACCAGCGGATAAAAAAAATAATAAAAAACCAGAAATTACAGGAAAAATTCATTTTATAAAAGCTGGAAAATTAGCATCACAAGCTATTCACAATAAAAAATAAACCAATGATAACAGACTATAAAACCACCACCGAAAATATTAGAGCAAAATTACGCAAATACCTTATTGATAGCAGATTACAATCCCTAGTAACAGGAATTTCTGGCGGTATAGACTCTGCCCTATGCGTTGCCCTAGCCCGCCCAGTTTGCGATGAGCTAGGCGTAAAACTTATCGGCAGACGCATAACCATACAAACCAATAAAGCCGATGAAATTGAACGTGCCGAAAATATAGGCGAAGCCTTTTTGCACGACTTTAAAGCCACCAACCTATCAGATGCTTTTAGCACACTCTTACCAATGATAGCAGAAAACCTTGAAAACGAAGACAGCAGCGATACGGCACACAAAATCCGGCTAGGTAATATAAAAGCAAGAACCCGCATGATTTACCTTTACCACATTGCCTCGCTAAACAAAGGCATGGTGCTTTCTACCGACAATTATACCGAGCTATTGCTCGGTTTCTGGACACTGCACGGCGATGTAGGCGACTACGGCATGATACAAAACCTATGGAA
>CAMZKQ010000025.1 GCA_947311265.1 uncultured Chlorobiota bacterium
GGAGTTATATAACTCCTTTCTGTTATTCTGGTAAGTTTTAAAATTTATTCAGTAATTCCTAATTTCTTCTTAACTAGCGAAGTAACATCAATACTTTGTGTTGGAGAGAAGTACAAAACAGCATTGACATCGAACAGGTAAGTAAATTTTCCTTCGGCAGCTACTGCTTTTATGGCATCATCTACTTTTTTAAGGATTGGCTCGTAAAGTTCGCTTTGTTTTTTAGCCAGCTCTTGCTCTGCAGAGGCTTGAAAAGTCTGCATTCTTTGTTGTAAACTTTGAATTTCGGCTTCTTTATCTCGTTTTTCGAGTGCCGACCATTTTTCAGGGCTTGCCGCAGCTAGCTGCTCATTTTCCATGTACAATTTGTATTTTTCTTGCGATTCTGTTTGCATGGCAAGCAAGCGAGTTTCAATTTTTTTCTTTTCAGCTTCGAGTGTTTTTTTAGCCGTTGCTGTTTCTGGCAGGCTTACCAAAAGCCCTTGCGAATCAAGGTGTCCAAATTTGTATTTTTGTGCAGAAACATTGCCTAGCATCAATAGCATGATTGCTGTAAGGGCTGTAATTTTGAAAATTGTTTTCATTGTTGATTTTTCTTTATTTAATTTATTTAAGTATTCGTACATAATTAATTTAGTATTTTCTAGTAGCCTAATTTTTTAAGAATATCATCGCTAATATCATACTTTTGGTCGGTATAAATCATAGACATTCCGCTGGCTTTGTCAAAAATTATTCCATAGTTGCCTTCCACGGCAGTGGCTTTAATAGCGGTATATATCTCGTCCTGAATAGGTTTTACAAGCTCTTGCCGTTTTTTATATAGCTCGCCTTCTTCTCCAAAGTATTTATCTTTTAGGTCTATAGCCACTTGCTCTAGGTTTAAAATTTCTTCCTCTCGCTGTGCTTTCATTTCTGCTGAAAGCAGTACTTTTTCAGCTAAAAATTCTTTGTATTTTTTATCTACTTCGGCATATTTTGCTTCCACTTCTTTTTGCCAGCCCTTAGAGAACTCATCGAGTTTGTCTTGTGCCGCTTTGTAGGTTGGGATTTTGCTAAGCATGTAATCGGTATCTACATAAGCATATTTTTGTGAAAATCCAGCAGTAAAAATAAATGCAATTAGTACTGTTAATGATAGTTTTTTCATGATATTTGTTTATTTAATATTATTAAAATTGTTGTCCCATTACAAAATGAAATTGTGTGCCACTAGGCTTTGAAGTTCCTGGCGGGGTATCGAAACCATAGCCCCAATCTACCCCCAGCATGCCGAGCATTGGTAAAAATACACGGATACCTGCTCCGGCTGACCTGTAAATATGAAAGGGGTTTACTTCGGAATTGTTATACCAAGCATTCCCTCCTTCGGCAAAAATTAATCCATAAACGGTGGCGGACTCCGAAAATATAGCAGGGTAGCGTAATTCTAAAGTAAATTTATCGTAGATATGGCTTGTGCTTGGGCTTAATGCACCGTTTTCGTACCCTCGTAAACCGACAATATCAGTACCGTATGAGTAGTATCCCATGCCGTCTCCACCCACTTTGTATCCGCCAAAGGGCGAATAGCCTACGACCTTGTCGTAGTAGCCCAGCATGCCAAAGTCCATTTTTGTATTGAGCACCAAGTCGCCAACAATTTGGCTAAACCAAGAGGCTTTGAATGTCCACTTATGGTACTCAATCCATTTGTAGCGTTCGGCAAGTGTAATGTCCGAGTAGTCTTTTCCATTAAATTTGGAATACGGCAATGTGGCCTCCACGCCTAATGAAAATGAAGCACCATTTCGAGGGTAAAGTGGCTGGCTTATTGAGTTTCTGCTCAATACAAATTTTGCGGAGAGGTTATTGGCCGAGCCATTTTTAAAGTCCCCAAAGCCGAACCAGTCATCTAAAATATATTTTTGGTAGCTCAGTTCGTAGTATTGCGAAAAGTAATCGTCTGGCCATTTATTTCTTCGACCAAATCCTGCGGAAACGCCTATAATATCTAACTTGTTTGTAACGACATAGTCAGTTTGTGGGCGGTTAAAATTCCACGAACTGTATCCTCCTGAGCCGTAGGTTTGTTTGTTGTAATAGGCTGATACAGAGAGTGAGTTAGGTTTCTTCCCCCCCAACCAAGGTTCTTGAAAGGAAACACTGTAGGATTGATAACGGTTGCCGTTGGTTTGTGCTCTGATACTAAATTTTTGGCCATCGCCAGTTGGTAGTGGCTGCCAGGCTTCTTTTTCAAACATATTTTGAATGGAGAAATTGTTGAACGAAAGCCCAAGTGTGCCGACAAGCATACCTGCTCCCCAACCGCCCGAAATCTCGACCCTATCGTTGCCTCTTTCTACTAGTGTGTACTCAATATCCACAGTCCCATCAACGGGGTTGGGGATTGGTACAGGGACAATATTTTCGGGGTCGAAATGCCCTAATTGTGCAATTTCTCGAATACTTCTTATTAGTTTTTCTTTACTAAAAAGTTCGCCTGGGCGAGTGCGTAGTTCTCGTAGTATTACGGCATCATTGGTTCTTGTATTGCCCAAAATAATGACATTTTTAATCCTTGCTTTTTCGCCTTCGTACATGCGTAGTTCAATATCTACCGAGTCGTTTTCAATACGAATTTCAACAGGGTTTACATTAAAAAAGAGGTAACCATTATTCATGTATAGGTTTCCTACTGCATCTTCGTCGTTAGAGAGGCGGTCGGAAAGGTGGGCTTTGTTATAAACATCTCCTTTTTTTATTTTGAGCAGTTTGTCGAGTGTTTCTGATGAATATTTTGAGTTACCTATCCATTTTATGCTTCTAAAAAAATATTGCTTACCTTCTTCTATTTCAATGGATATTGCTACATTACGCTCATTGGCATTGTAAACGGTGTCTTTTATAATTTTGGCATCTCGGTAGCCTTCTTTATGATAGGCAGCAATTAGATTTTTTTTATCGTCATCGTAATTTTTTTGGATAAATTTTGAGGGTTTAAAAAGCCCGTACCATCGCCGCTCCTTAATTTCTTTAAGGTGTTTCCATTTAATTTTTCTATCCGTGAAAACGGTATTGCCTTTTAGGTTTATGTTTTCTATCCTGGTTTTTTTAAATTTATTGATGCTTATGTTTAGGATAACGGCGTTCCGAAGTGTAGTATCTGGGCGTTGTACTATGCGAATATCTGCTTTGGAGTAGCCTTTTTCTGCATAATATTCTTGAATTATATTTTGGGTGTTAACAATCGTATTTTCTGTAATTTGTTGCCCCCGCATTATGTTAATTTGCTCTTTAAGGTCCTCTTTATCTGATTTTCGTATCCCAAAAAAGTTAATTTCGGCAAGCCTAGGGCGTTCTTGTAGGTAAATATTTAGCCAAATTTTAGTGCCTTCTATTTTTTCTACATTTACTTTTATATCCGAAAACATTTTTTGTTTCCATAGGTTTTTAATGGCTAACGAAACTTCATCGCCAGGGATACCTATTTTGCTTCCAATTTTGAGCCCTGTAATCCGAATAATTGCCCCGTGATTTAATGATTTTGTTCCCGAAATTGTAACTCCTTCGAGTTGATACTCTTTGGGGTTTGTATAATCAATTTTTTGGGAAAACCCTGTGGCTATTATTGCCAAAAGAAAAATTATACTTAACGTTTTTTTTAACATTTGTAATTTATTAGTTAATCAATAAAAATTTTGCGTTCGGGGTTATTCGAGTTTACAAAATTCAGTTTGCAAAAGTATAAATTTTATTAATAAAAAATATAGAGATGCAAGTAATTAGTATTTTTTAACTTGTTTTTTTCAAACCTATAAAATTTGTTCACTAGTTTTTCCAAATCGCCGCTCCCTTTGTTGGTAGGCATATATGGCTTCATAGAAATTTTCGGCTCTAAAATCAGGCCAAAGGGTTTCGGTAAAATAGAGTTCGGCATAGGCTATTTGCCAAAGCAAAAAATTACTTATACGATGTTCTCCACTTGTGCGAATAAGTAAATCGGGGTCGGGTATTTTTGCTGTGGATAGGGTGGTTGTTATGGTTTGTTCTGTAACTTCTTCTGGTTTTAAATCTCCGGATTCTATACTTTTTGCAATTTGTTGCATTGCCATTGTAATCTCCCAACGGGCACTATAGCTTAATGCAAGTACAACAGTAAGTCCTGTATTTTCCTTTGTTTTTGCAATAAGCCCGTCTAGTTTAGTTTTAACCTTTTCAGAGATTAGGCTTTGGTCGCCAATGGTAACAAGGCGGACATTATTTTTTATAAGTTCGGGGGTCTCTTTTTCTATTGACGTTATTAAAAGCGACATTAGTGCATCAATTTCTTTTTTTGGGCGGTTCCAGTTTTCGGTAGAAAAGGCGTAAAGTGTAAGGTAGTCTATTTCTAGTTCGCCAGCAGCTCTTACGGTTTCTCGAACAGACTGCACGCCATTGCGATGCCCAAAAATACGTTGATTTCCTCGTTTCTTTGCCCAACGCCCATTACCGTCCATAATTACGGCAACGTGTTTTGGCATTCGCTCTTTAATTAATTTATCTTTCCAACTCATTTTGTAGCAAGCTTGGCAAAGGTCTTTTGCCCTTTATTTATATCTTCTGGTGATGCCCGGGTATGCTGCACATCTCACTTTATCACTGGTAATATTATAAGCTAAAACAATGGTTAAGGAGGAATACCAATCTGTCCCGTTTCTATCTGTAACTTGTTTTATGTTAATATTATTTTCTGATATTTCGGTAGGCAATAGCCCATCTAATTTGTCCGTAAATGTTTTTCGGTACACCCATTCTGTCGAGATACTAAATTTTTTGTTGGGTGAGTATTTAAAGCCCATTCCAAAGGGAAGGGTGGGGATTACTGTATTGCCTGTTTTTTGCTCAAAGGCTATCGCCACTCCGCCTGTAACGTAGGGCGAAAAGCGTAAATAATTGGCCGGTGCATAGGGCAAAAAATTAAACTCAAAAACAGTACTTATTTCGTACATTCTATTCTTAAAAGAGTAATTTCTAACTTGTTGATACCCGTTGGAGAAGTCTGCATCATTACCGGCAATCATAATTTGTTGTACATTTGCTCTAAGTGCATAATGTTCAGCCATATTGCGACGAAATAATATGCCAAAAGTAGGGCGTGCAGAGTAAAATGGGACAATGTGATTAACATCTCCTAAATAATACGAAACACCGCCTGTAAGCCCAATTTCGTTGTTTTTTTGGGCAAAGGCGGTGAATGTTATTAAAAATGATATTAAAACTAAATTAAGTTTTCTCAATTTTTAGTGTTTAAAATTTTGGTAATCCTCTAAAAGTATTTTTCAACTTATAGTGTACTTGAATAATCGACAAGATATAAGCATCGTTGTAGTCTGGGTTGCCCCTTCTTGGTGAACCAGATTTATATTTAGGTGCTTCATTTGCAGTGAGTTCTGTTTGAGAAATATCTGTAAATGCTAAGTGTCTGTCGGAGTAGAGTGATGCTGCTCCTGCCCCTTCTGCAAGTACAAATGTGCCTTCGGCGTTTAGTAGGTTTCCAGATGCAGCTTCGGAGAAGTTAAAGTACCTATCGTGTGTATCATCAATGTAATCGGACCCGGTATATCGGTTAGTAATTTCTAACCCAATAGACCAATGCCTGTCTATGTTATATTTCAGACCTAAGCCTATGGCTGCATTCCATGTAAACTTGCCATACTGTTTAGCTATTTTTATAGTTTCGGTTTCACCTTTGCTATTGATATAGTCGTAAGATGTAATACCATGTCCTTGCCCTTCTGTTCCTAGTGGTCGTAATTCTACCCACTCTTTTCCTTCGCCAACAGTTGGTCTTGCTTTTGGGTTGTAGTACATACCACCTGCACCAACAATGAGGAATGCACTTATCATTCTTTTTGCTCCAAGGCTAGAGAAGTTATATCGTGCGGCTTGTTTTTCTTTAATGAAAGCCCATTCTCCCTGAACGCCCATTTCCCAAACATGGGAGCGAAATTCCAAGTTTCGTGATTGTCGTCCAAGTGCTCCTGATGCTTGGTCTCTTGCTGAAAGCAAAGAGTAAGTTACTGTTGGGCGAAACGAGATAGTTTCCCAGGCCCGATAGCGGTATCCGATTTGTACGGTAGGTCTTGTGGTTACAAAATCTAAATCCCTAACACCAAAAAAGTGAGCAGCATCTTTTTTTCCGCCACCAAGGTCACCCATGAAATGGTTTGTTCCTGCTCCAAAAACGATGGAGTGCCGTTCGTCTTTCCAGCGTTGTGCGTTTGTAAATAAAGGAAGTAAGAATAATAGTAGTAAGTAATAA
>CAMZKQ010000026.1 GCA_947311265.1 uncultured Chlorobiota bacterium
CAATGCCCATGTGTGGTGTATTCGCAGTTGCACACATCGGCAATGATGTATATATCTTTTACTTCTTTTTTTATGGCAATTATGGCTTTCTGTACAATCCCACTAAGCGAGCAGGCGACATGCCCATGCTCGTCTTTGGTTTCGGGTATCCCGAAAAGCAGGACTGATTTTACACCTGCTGCCACACAATTTTTGCATTCTTCAACGAGCAAATCTATGGACAGCTGAAAGTTTCCTGGCATTGATTTTATTGGATTGCGGACATTTTCTCCGGGGCAAACAAACAGGGGCATTACTAAATTTTCTGGCGAAAGTCGTGTTTCTGTAACCATGTTACGAAGAATGCCGTTGTACCTTAGTCGGCGTAAGCGTGTTGTTGGGAAGTTCATTTTTAAGTATAATTATGCGTATTAAATTACTTGGAGAGTGATTTATTTTTTCTGAATTTCATTGCTGTTAGCATCATATTTTAAGCCATTTTCAGAAAGGTTTTTTTCAAAAATAGTAGGCGTAAGTTTCCCTGTACGCCAATAGAATAGCTCTTTTTCGAGATGTGCATTTTTTATTTGTAGCCAGTGCTGTTCTTTTTCGGAAATTTCTACCTTTTCTTTTGGGGTTTCTTTTTCTTCTGTTTTTTTGTAACCTGCCCCTACAAAAAGGTTGTCCAAACCGCCTTTAAAACTTTTTCGTGCCATTTTTTATAAAGATTAAATTATTGGTTTATCTTTTTTTCCATTTTAATAATTTCTTTAACCAACTGCATATAATCTGCTGCACCGTTGCACTCTGGGTTGTAAGAAAAAATATCTACACCAGCACTTGGTGCTTCTGCCAAAGCGATATTATCACGAATTTTAGCATTAAAAACTCGGTCTTGAAAATAGGTGCGAATTGTGCCTAAAACATCTCGGTGCAAAATTTTTCGGCGGTCGTAGGTGGTTACAAAAACGCCTGTTATTTCTAAGCCTTTATTTAGTCGTTTTTTTATTTTATTGATGACTTCTATAATTTTAGTAAGCCCCTTAATTGCCAGATAATGAGGCTGTAATGGGATAAAAACTTCTGATGCTGCGGTAAAGGCATTAACTGTAAGCAAACCCAATGAGGGGGGGCAATCTATAATTACATAGTCGTAATTATCTTTAATTTTATCAAGGAGTTCTGCAAAAATAAATTCTCGCCCTGCTTCTGCGGCAAGCTCACTTTCTGCCCCCGATAAATCTAGCTCTGCAGGGACTACGTCTAAATATTTATTCACTTTTATTGGCACAAGTTCGCATTCGCCAAGAAGTGCCTTGTAGATGGTATTCTCTGTGTTGGTTTCTGAAATCCCAAAGCTAAGGGTGAGGTTGGCCTGAGGGTCCATATCTACAAGTAAAACTTTGCGTTTCTTAGTGGCCAAGCCAGCACCAATATTTACTACCGAAGTGGTTTTTCCTACGCCACCTTTGTGGTTGCTTACTGCAATTATTCGTGTCATAATTAATTAAAGGTAATTAAGCGATTTGTTAAAAGGGTTTTAAATCGGAGCGGGAAATTTTATTCCAAGTAATAAGGTAGGTACAGTAGTGGTCTCCTTGTTTCCGGCAAGATTTTGCCACGTTTTCTTTAAATGCTAATTTGTAACCTAATGGTTTAAATTTTTCTGCAATGGCCTTTAAAATGCCTCTATCAAAAGAACAGGGGTAGGGGTTTTTGCAGGTCATTTTAACTGAGTTTTCGGCAAGTAACTCGTATTTATAGCTGCCAATACCATCGCCTACTGCTCCTGTTGCTGGGTCGAATAGAATTTTTCCTTTTGCCTTGTGGTTCATGTGGTAGGCAATATCAATGGATTCCAAGGCGGTAACTATTGAGTTTACATGTGGTGGCCATTCTGCGTTTTCGGGTATTTTTTTGCCAATATTAGTAAGTACAGCATCGCCTACTTTTAGGGCGATATGTTTAAAGGCATCTAGCCAACTTTGTTGCGGATACCACGAGTCGGGAGTAGGGGCATCAATGCCGTGGTCTTTTAAAATTTTGCGTGCTGTGGTTTCGAACCCGGGCATGCCATCCAAAACAGAGAGGATAGTTTGCCCATTTACTTCTGCGGTTGTATCAAATGCTATAAATTCTGCCATAGGTTTAGTGGTTTTAGTTAAATATTGCCGTAAAAATACATCATATCTGTAAATAATAAAAATCATAACTGAAAAATAAAAAATATTGTTGAAAACTATTAACTAAAAGCTAAGTTTTCGGGGAAATTTCTTTTTCATTCTAAAAAAATATTTACTTTTATATTTTGTTTATAATCGTCTTGTTTTCAGGCATATTTATAGAAAAAATCATAAAATCCCCCATGATATGAAATACTTAATGAACCTTTCGGCACTATTGCTGATTTTGTTTTATGGAAATACTACACAGGCACAGCTAGATGCTATTCATGATAATCCGCTTAGCGATAGAATTGCTAATTATGAAATTTCTGCAAATTTAGATATTCTTACAAAAAAAATAGATGGAAAACTTATCCTAAATTGGCGAAATACCTCGAACGATAGTATTTATGAGCTACAGTTTCATTTGTATATGAATGCTTTTAAAAACTCTGAAACTACTTTTATGAAAGAGTCATCAGGGGGGCAGTTTAGAGGGGCAAAACAACGCAGTTTGTATGAGCAATACGGCGAAATAGTTATTAATGGCTTAAAAGCTGGAAATATTAATATCCCTACTTCTAAAATAAAATTTATTCAGCCCGACGATAAAAACCCATTTGACCAAACCGTAATTTCAGTCCCCTTAAATAGGCGAGTTGCCCCCAACCAAACCATTTCTGTTGAAATAAATTTTACGACTAAACTACCTAAAATTATAGCCAGAACTGGCTATGCCAACGACTATTTTTTGGTTGGGCAGTGGTTTCCTAAAATTGGGGTTTACCAAAATGGGGGCTGGAATTGCCACCAGTTTCATGCCCATTCAGAATTTTTTGCAGATTTTGGAACTTACAATGTAGAACTTACTGTGCCACAAGAATATAAAGTAGGTGCAACAGGGCTTAAGGTAAAAGAAACTTCAAATCCTGAAAATGGCACAAAAACCCACCTGTTCCGTGCCGAAGATGTCATTGATTTTGCTTGGACTTGCTCGCCACGCTTTGTCGAAATTCGGGACAATTGGAAATATGTAGATATTATTATGCTAATGCAGCCCGAACATGCCAAGCAGGCAAAGAGGCAGATAGAAATACTCAAAGCTAGTTTTGAGTATTTTGATGAGCATTTAGGACGTTACCCATACCCGCAAATAACAGTGGTAGATCCGCCTTTGGCAGGCCTAAACTCGGGTGGTATGGAGTACCCTGGCTTTATAACTGTAGGTACAATTGCCAAGATGCCCAAGCAAATTCATATTTCGGACATTACTGTTGCACACGAATTTGGACACCAATACTTTATGGGCATTTTGGCCAGCAATGAGTTTGAAGAACCTTGGCTAGACGAAGGCATGAATAGTTACCTTGAAAGCCGAATTTGCGATGCGTTTTTTGAAGATAAACCAAGGCTTTTTGTTTGCCAACCCAACTCACTACGCCACCGAGCAAACTATGTACACAGTAACCAGATTAGTTCGGCGCCCAGTATATTATCGGCTTGGGAATTTCCTATGCACAGTTACGGCATGTCGGTATATTCAAAACCTGCCACCTTTTTAAATACGCTCGAGCGTATTATTGGCAGAGAAACAATGGATAATATTTTACGAAAATATTTTGAGAAACACAAATTTAAACACCCCACTTCAAAAGACTTTATAGCTATTGTAAATTTAGAAACTATAAAAACCCACGGTATTAAATTGGGTAAAAATATGAATTGGTTTTTCGACCAA
>CAMZKQ010000027.1 GCA_947311265.1 uncultured Chlorobiota bacterium
ATTATGGTGTAATTGTTTTATTAAATTATGCTTTTTTTATGATTTCTAAATAATGATTTATTTGCTCAATCATAAAAGGGATTTTTTTATTACTAGAAATTTCAAACGTTAAGTCACAACACCCCTCTTTTGAGTTATCCGAAATTTTCATTTTAGATTTCGACATACCCGCAACATACCTAAAGTGGTAATAATCGTTCAACGACAAATCAATAAAAATATCCGTTTGCTCGGCAAGAAAATCAGCAACAGTTGCCTCTTCGGGGATACCAAGCCAAGACAATTGTTGCTCCGAGAAGAAAGTCATACCTTCTTTATATACAAAACTATCGAAAACCGCTTCATTTTCGATAAGCCCCAAAGCAATTACTTTTTTGCCCTTGGCAATAAGCTTATCAAAATACATTTTCACCTGCTGAAATTTTTTTTCATCTCGGGCATCAAAAAGAATTGAGATAGACTTTGCACTTTCAAAATTATGAAAGCTACAATGCCGAGTAAGTTTTTTATGCCTTTTTGGCAAAAGGAAACTGCCAATCTTTATTTTTAGATTTTCAATAAAATTCATTTTTGTTCTTTACTTACTCTCCAATTAGCTCTAAAAATTCCATTTCTGAAATAATGGCAATATTTAACTCTTTAACTTTTTTAATTTTACTAGGACCAACAGCCTCTCCTGCCAAAAATAAAGTTGTTTTTTTAGATACCGAACCCGAATTTTTTCCTCCATTATCTTCAATCAACTTTTTTAATTCATTCCTAGAATGAATAGCAAATTTGCCCGAAAGCACAATAATTTCGCCTTTGAGTTTTTCGCTAGCAGTTTTTGCCTCCACGGTTTCAAACACTAAACCAGCCGCCTTAAGCCTAGCAATAATTTCTTTATTTTTATCTTCCGAAAACCATGCCACTAGACTCTCTGCAATTCTTATTCCAATTTCTTCGATTTCAATAAGTTCTTCAACACTTGCCTTGGCAAGATGCTCTATGGTAAGCAAATTTTTTGCCAATTTTTTTGCCACCGTACTGCCCACAAAACGTATTCCTAGAGCAAAAAGCACTTTCTCGAAAGGTACAGATTTGGATTGTGCTATACTTTCGATAAGATTTTTTGCCGATTTTTCTTTAAAGCCCTCCAACGAAAAAACTTGTTCGTAAGTTAAATCGTACAAATCTGCAATATTAGTAATATAGCCTGCATCAAACAGGGCTTTTACCGTAGCCTCACCGCAGGTAATATCCATTGCCTTTCGGCTTACAAAATGCTCAATTTTCCCTTTTATTTGTGGTGGGCAAAAATTCTCGTTAGGGCAGTAATGATGGGCTTCACCATCATTTCTTACCAGCTTAGTTTCACACTCTGGGCATAAGCTAATATACTCAAAAGGCACAGCGTTTTTAGGGCGTAATTTTAAATCAACTTGCGTGATTTTTGGGATAATTTCGCCCCCCTTTTCTACCCAAACTGTATCGCCAATTCTAGCATCTAAGTTACTGATAATGTCTGCATTATGAAGCGAAGCCCGCTTCACTGTTGTACCAGCAAGTTGTACCGGTTCTAGATTTGCCACAGGGGTAATTGCCCCCGTCCTACCGACTTGAAAATCAATAGATTTTAGTTTTGTAGCCGCTTGTTCGGCCTTAAATTTATAGGAAATTGCCCATCTGGGCGACTTGCTGGTAAAACCCAATTCTTCTTGCAAAGACAAGGAGTCAATTTTAATAACTATGCCATCAATATCAAAAGGCAAATCGAAACGTTTTGTATCCCATTTTTCTATAAATGCAAAAACGGCATCTATAGAACTCACCTTTTCGGTATGCTCTGCCGTTTGAAACCCCCAGCTTTTTGCTGCAATAAGATTCTGATAATGAGAATTATGTGGCAATTTTTCGCCGAGCATAAAGTAAAGATAAGCATCTAAATTACGCTTTGCCATTACTGCTGATTTTTGCATTTTCAATGTCCCCGAAGCGGCATTTCTGGGGTTAGCAAAAGGGTCTTTTCCTAAATCCATACGCTCTTTGTTGAGCGTATTAAATACCGAGTGTGGCATAATTACTTCGCCACGCATCTCAAATTCTTTGGGATAATTTTCGCCCGAAAGGCGGATAGGAATGCTGCGAATTGTTTTTGCATTTTGGGTAACATCATCGCCCTGCACACCGTCTCCTCGTGTGGCAGCTTGCACCAGCAGACCATCTTTATAAGTGAGGCTTATCGCTGTTCCATCGTATTTCAGCTCGCAACAATAGGTGTAGTTTTGCTCTTCACCTAGGCGTTTTTTTATACGCATATCAAAATCTCTAAGTTCCTCCTTATTATAGGTGTTGCCCAAAGAGAGCATTGGGTATTTGTGTTTTACTTGCTCAAAAGCATTATTTATATCGCTACCCACACGCTGCGAAGGCGAATCTGGCAATAAAAATTCAGGAAATTTTTGTTCCAGTGATTGCAGTTGTTTTAATAGCTTATCAAACTCATAATCAGTTATTTCAGGCTTATTTAGCTGATAATATTTCCGATTATGCTCCTCTATTGCTTTGCTTAATTCTGCAATTTGCTTTTTAGCCACTTCTTTTGTCATCTCATGCTTTTTAATAGGCCTTAGCAAAAATAACCCTTCTAGTAGATGGTTTTCCGGTAACCATACAAACGCCTGCTTCTTCCTGTATATAATCTGTTGGGATACAGCGAATTGTAGCCTTTGTTTCGGTTTTTATTTTCTCTTCTGTTTCGGCTGTGCCGTCCCAGTGTGCCAAAATAAAGCCGGGTGTATTGCTTTTAATTTGCTTTTTAAATGCTTCGTAGGTATCTACTTTGTGTATATTATCTTCTCTAAAATTAAGGGCTTTATTGTAAATATTTTCTTGTATTTCATCTAAA
>CAMZKQ010000028.1 GCA_947311265.1 uncultured Chlorobiota bacterium
ATTAGTGTGCGAATATCCTCGACCGAGTTGTTGGAGGCGGCATCGAGTTCGTGTATGTTATAGGAGCGGTTTTCGGCAAATGCTTGGCAAGATTCGCACTTGCCACAGGCTTCGTAGTTTTCAGAAATATCGCTACAGTTAATGGTTTTTGCAAAAATTCTGGCACTGGTTGTCTTCCCAACTCCACGTGGGCCGCAGAATAGATAGGCATGTGCTAGGTGATTATTTTTTATAGCATTTTTTAAGGTTGCAGCAATATTTTTTTGCCCTACGACCGAATCGAAAGTGTCGGGGCGGTATTTTCTTGCAGAGACTATAAAGTTTTCCATTTGCTGATATTTTTCTAATTATATTCTATTAAGTGCTTTACTTTTTGGTAAGCCATTTCGTTTAACTCATTGGCATTGTGTTTTTTAAGCTGTTCTGTGGTGAGTACTTTGCCAAATTTTACTTTTAAAACTGTGGGCTGAAAAAGAAGGCGGTTATTGGGGTGTAGTGTCCACATGCCTGAAATACCTATGGGTACAATGGGGGCTTCTGCTCTTTGTGCCATTAAAAATGGTAGTTTTTTAAAGGGCTGTATTTTGCCGTTTTTTGTGCGTGTACCTTCTGGGAAAACCATAATTGAGCGTCCTTTTTCTTTAATCCTGTCTTCGGCTATTTTAAAACTTTTTAGCGATTCTCTTACATTATTTCTATTAATAGGAATTTGCTGGTAGGCTTTTATTACGTGCTTATAAAGCGGCCATTTAAAGTGGCTTTCGGCTTCTATGGCATTAACGTAACCTGGTAAAAATGCGGCCATCAGTGGCACATCGAATATGCTTACATGGTTGGTCACAAAAACAAAATTTTTGTTTTTGGGTAGTGGTTCTTCGTATTCTACTTTTACTCGAATAAAAAGGAATACAAATATTAGTCGCATTTGAAACCGTAAAATATCAAAGGCGGTTTCCCACTTTAATAGTTTAAATAATAGGATACTTAATAGTGCTGTAAAAATAAAGTACGGCACAAGTACTAAAAGCACGTAAAAGGAATAGATATAGCAGGCTATTTTTTTCATTTTGAGCTAGTTGTTCTTTGTTGCAATTCTTTTTATTGCTCCCAAGTAGGGATAAAATTCTATTTGAGTATCTTTATTTATTGCATTGGCTGGTAACTGTTTTAGCACGCCATACTGGGGGATAGTTAGCAGCTGTGTCGCAATTTTTTTGCTGTTGTACCAGATATAGAAATTTGCATTTTCGGGCAATCGGTAAAAAAGCCCATTAAATTTTACTTTTTTTTCTGTATTTACAATGTTTGCCTTTTGTTGATAATTAGCCAATGCAGTAGTATTTCCTCTGCTTAGAATTTCTAGCTGTACGGCCTTTCCTAAACTACTATTTTTATTTTGAATGCCATTTTTTTTAGAAAACTTAAATAAAACGACTCGTTTATGAAGCGAATTTTTCTCGGGAGTTAGCGAAAAGCTGTAACTTTTTGAATTTGTTGTTACTTTCCCTGTGAAAAGGCTCATGTATTCGTCTTCGAGCTTATTAAGTTGCTCAATCATAATTTTTAAAGCCTCTCCGTTAGGAGCTTCATCGCCGTCGCTTTCACCTTTAATTAGGGCATTTCTATCATCTCGCAAGAGGAAAATTTGGTCGGCCAACTCTTGTGCTTGCCGCTCTGTGCTTTTATTAACCATCTGTTTGCGTACTATAGGGACCTTTACATAAATCGAATCTTGAAACACCTCCTTATATAAGGTGTCGTACAAAGTTTCAAGCTGTGGCTTTAGCGAGTAGTCCGAATAGCGTAACTTGAAATTTTGCTCACTCCTATTTGGGTTAGATATATTTGTTCCCAAATTTTGTTTTATACTAAAATTACTTAAATTAACCCCTGCAATAAACCCCTCCTTGGTTAAATTTAGTTGCTGAATAGCGGTGTGTTTTTTTGAATAAATTGCATAAATACAAGAGGTATCTAAAACAGGGGAGGTTGAAAAAGAGATATTTGAGATTTTGTATTCTGACTCATCTTTAAGAATGGCATCGGTAATACCAAGGTATTTTTTTGCATAAGCTGCAAAAGGGGCTTTATGCTTAGATATTTTACTAATCTCTACCTTAATATGAACCACCGACTTAGGCAAGGCATAAATAATGGCTTGCTTATTGTAATCAAAAGTATTAATATTCATCGTCTTGTAACTTACTGTAGAACAAGAAGATAGCAGGATAACAAAAAGGGCAAGACTGGTTTTTATTTTCATGAAAATAGAATACTAACCCGAATAATTCAGGAATTTATAATTAGTTCGGTCAATTTGTCGGACATCAAACGTATTAATTTTAGTCCGCTTTTTTTAGAGGTTTAATTTAAGCTCAATGAGCGAATACTAAAACACAAAAATAGAAATAGTTTATAATAAATTCAATTCTATAGGCCTATTTTTATAATAGTTCTCAAAAAATATAGAAAAAACTGTAAGGTTTCATAAAAAAACAGTCTAAAAATACAGATTTAGAGTTTTAATCCCGATAAAATGAAATAAAATAATTAATAATGGCTAATAAATTGGTATAAAAAACGTTTCTGAATATATTTGCGTTCTATTGTAACAAACCCATATTTATTCTTTAAACATTTCCAAAATGAAAAAAAAATTCTTACTCTTTTTTCCGCAGTACTTTTTGTAGCCGTAGCACACTCACAAGTAGTTGAACCAGTGCAACTTAAGTACCAAATAAAACGCCAAGGCGAAGACCATGCAGAGCTTATTATAAAAGCCAAAATTGATAAAGGCTGGCTCTTATACGGGCAAAACTTTGAAGATGGTGGACCCATAAAAATGAGCATTAAGTTTGAACCCAACAAAAATTACCTCATCATGGGTAAAGTAGCCGAATACCCTGAACCAACAAAAATCCACGATGAAATTTTTGATATTGATGTGCAATATTATACCGGCTGGGTAACTTTTATCCAAGATATACACCTGAATAAACTCGACACCCCTTTAAATATAAAAATGACCCTCGAAGGACAAGCATGTAGCGAAGAGTCCGGAGCTTGTGTTATGGTAAAAGGTAAATTTACTTTCGATTAGAATTAAAGTTTTAAAATTTGACCTAGCAGCCCTATTAGTTGTTAGGTTTTTTTATTTCAAATATTTATAAGCAGAGCAAAAAGCATGAAAAAAACAGCCGTAATTATTTTACTTTTAAGTTTGATTTTTGGTTTAAATCAGCAAGCCACAGCACAAATTGTTTATCCTGTAAAATGGAAATTTTATGTAAAAGTAAAAAATGACTCAATTGCCGAACTCAAAGCCAGAGCCACTATCGACAAAGGGTGGCACCTTTACGGACAGTATTTTGAAGACGGAGGCCCTATTAAAATGGTATTCAAATTTAATGAGAGTACTGCTTATAAAAAAATTGGAAAAGTTAAAGAATTTCCAAAACCACACACCGAGAAAGATGAAATCTTTGATATAGATGTACAATTTTTTGATAAAAAAGTTGTTTTTACACAAAAAATAAAAATCCTATCGAAAACAGATTTTACTGTTACTGGCAGCTTTGAAGGGCAAGCCTGTACCGATGAAGGCATGTGCGTAAAAGTGCCAGGACCTGGGCAAAAAAACGTAGATATGTCCTTCCTTGTAAAAGTAAAAAAAGAAACACCTACAGGCGATGGCTCTGAAACTACTTCAACTACCGAAACCACACCACCACCTAGCAACAGTGTTAGCGAAACAACTGGCGACTCAACAGAAACTACCACGCCTACAGATACAGCAGTTAGCCCCACAAGTACTGTAGCCAAAACAACAAGTTCAAGCGATTTTTCTGCCGAGCCAGAAACCACAAACGAGTCCTTGTGGTGGCTATTCATAGTGGCATTTGGGGCAGGCTTGCTGGCCATTCTTACCCCCTGCGTTTTCCCAATGATACCAATGACAGTTACTTTTTTCTTGCACGATAAAGATGGCAAAGGGAAAATTAAAGCCCTATTTTTTGGTGCATCAATCATTTTTATATACGTGGTACTTGGTACTTTAGTCGCAGCAATATTTGGGCCTGCGGCCGCAAGTGTTATTGCTACGCATTGGATTCCAAACCTAATATTCTTTGCCTTTTTTATCATTTTTGCCGCCTCATTTTTAGGCATGTTCGAGATAGTATTGCCCAACTGGATTGTTCAAAAATCGGACGAACAGGCAGATAAAGGCGGTTTTTTAGCTCCATTTTTTATGGCACTCACCTTGGCAGTAGTTTCCTTTTCTTGCACAGGCCCCATTGTAGGCTCACTGCTATTCAGCTCTGCCGATGGTAATTTCTTAGCCCCCGTTATCGGGATGTTTGGTTTTTCGCTTGCATTTGCCATTCCATTTACTCTTTTTGCATTCTTTCCTCAATGGCTAAAAGGCATGAAATCAGGAGGTTGGCTAAATTCAGTAAAAGTTGTTTTAGGCTTTGCCGAATTGGCTTTTGCATTCAAATTCCTAAGCACTGCCGACCTTACTTACCACTGGGGTATCCTAGATAGGGAAGTTTTCCTCGCTATATGGATTGTTATTTTTTCTCTACTCGGCTTTTATTTGTTAGGAAAGCTAAAATTAGCCCACGACAGCGATTTGCCGCACATAAAAGTACCACGTCTCATTATGGCAATTACCACTTTTGCCTTTGTCGTTTACATGATACCAGGCATGTTTGGTGCACCACTTAAAGTATTGGGCGGTATTTTGCCCCCCGCTCCTACTCACGATTTTGATATCAATGCCATTGTGCGAAACAATATAGATGCTGCCTCATTTTCGGGCAACTCGAGCAATGAAAAGAAAAGTGAACTTTGTTCAACCCCAAAATATGGCAATGTGCTACACATGCCACACGGCATAAAAGGCTATTTCGACTTAGACCAAGGCATGGCTTGTGCCAAAGAGCAAGGAAAACCTGTATTTCTGGACTTTACGGGGCATGGTTGCCAAAATTGCCGAAAAATGGAAGAGGGCGTTTGGTCCGACCCAGAAGTTCTAAAAATATTAAAAAATGACTATGTCGTAATCTCTCTTTATGTTGATGATAAATCAATAGAATTGCCTAAAAATGAATGGGTTACATCAACTTTTGATGGCGAAGTAAAAGATATGTATGGCACAAAATGGGCAGATTACCAAACCACCCGTTTTAAAATGAATGCCCAGCCACAATATGTACTCTTAAATAATGAAAACGAGCTTATTGCAAAACCCCGAAAATATAATATGGACGTAAAAGCCTATGTTAAATTTCTGGAAGATGGGCTTGAAGAATATAAAAAATCGAAGAGGTAAAATAATAACATGAGAAAGTTTTTTTTTCTAATGATAATCATAACGGTAGGATTTTCAGCTTGTAATGATGGCAAAGTAGAGTACCAAAAAATTATAGTTGATAAAAATATTGAGCCTGTTTTAAAAGAGATAAAGGGCTGGTATCCGACCCAACTGTTGTTAGGGTTGGCGACACCTTATATATGTACTATCTTGACTATAGGCTTTCCATTGATAAATCAGTTTTCAGTTTAGCAAAATCGATAGATGGGAGAAGCTGGGAGAAGCAAGATAGCCCCGTTTTTGAAGGCAACCCAGCCTCTTGGGACAAGCTCATTGAAACTCCTGAAATAGTAATCATTAAGAATGAATTTTATTTGTATTACATAGGTTATCCTGAATCTAACTTTGATAATGGTATTTACGAGTCTGAAATAGGTTTAGCAAAATCTAAAAATGGCTTTCTTTTTACTGCCCATGGCAGTACACCTGTTATTGCAAGGGGTGGCAGAAAGGATAAAGATGGTATTACAAGTCCTGGGATTACCGAAAAAGATGGCAAATATTATATGATATATACTGGTTGGAAAAACATCACTTCCCTTTTCGGTTTTTTAGGACAAACGGGAGCTACCTCCAGCGATGGCATATCTTGGGAAAAAGAAAACAAAGCTATTTTTAAAGAGGTTAAGGAGTCTGATGCAGAAGTTGCCACAGAAGCAGATATTGTAAAGGGTACAGATGGCAAGTAC
>CAMZKQ010000029.1 GCA_947311265.1 uncultured Chlorobiota bacterium
AAAATACAAGATGAGATGACTTACCCAGGGCAAGTTAAAATTACTGTAATATTACAGTAATTTTAACTTGCCCTGGGTAAGTCATCTCATCTTGTATTTTTCGGGCAATCTTAAACGAAAGCCTATCGACCTCAATATCTGTAATTTTTTCGGAGCTAACAATCACTCGTAACTCTCTTCCTGCTTGTATTGCAAACGAGCGTGTAACGCCATCAAAGCCCATTGCCATATCTTCTAGTTGCTTAATTCTATTGGCATAGGAAGCGGCAATTTCTCGTCTTGCTCCTGGGCGAGCACCCGATATGGCATCGCAAACTTGCACTAGTGGAGAAAGTAAAGTGGTCATTTCAATTTCATCGTGGTGCGAACCTATTGCATTGCAAACTTCAGGGTGTTCTTTATATTTTTCGGCCACTTTCATACCGTAAACGGCATGTGGCAATTCAATCTCTTCGTCAGGCACTTTACCCAAATCGTGCAATAGTCCAGCACGTTTTGCAAGCTTGGGGTCTAGCCCCATTTCTGATGCCATAATACCGCACAAACGAGCAGTTTCTCGGGAGTGTTGTAGTAAATTTTGCCCATAAGAAGAGCGGTATTTCATCTTTCCTACTAGCCTAAGGATTTCGGAGTGCATACCATGAATGCCTAAATCAATAGCGGTTCTTTTACCAGTTTCCATTATCTCGGCTTCAATTTGTTTCTTGGTTTTTCGCACTACCTCTTCAATTCTTGCCGGGTGAATCCGCCCATCAGTTACAAGTTGATGCAAAGCTAGCCTTGCAATTTCTCTACGTACTGGGTCGAAGCCTGAAAGCACAATGGCTTCTGGGGTGTCATCTACTACGATTTCAATACCAGTTGCGGCTTCTAATGCTCGGATATTTCGTCCTTCTCGCCCAATAATTCGTCCTTTAATATCGTCGTTTTCGATATGGAAAACAGTAACTGCATTTTCAACTGCCGTTTCTGTGCCCACACGCTGAATGGTTTGGATTACAATTCGGCGGGCTTCTTTTTGTGCCGTTAGTTTTGCCTCGTCAATAGTATCGTTAATGATAGACATGGCTTCTGTTTCTGCCTCTGCTTTTAGCGATGTAACCATCTGTGCCTTAGCATCTTCTGCGGAAATCCCTGCTACTTTTTCTAATTTTAAAACTTGTTGTTCGTGGAGTTTATCTAGCTCACCTTGTTTGCGTTCAAGTATTTCCCTTTGGGTTTTAAGCTGGTTTTGCAAATGTTGAGTTTCTTTTAGCTTTCGCTCGAAGTCTTTAGTTTTTTTAGAGAACTCGCCTTGGCGTTGCTTTAGCTGGTTATCTCGCTGTTTAAAACGGTTTTCGGCGGTTGCCATTTTGCTATTCCTATCGTTAATGTGCCTTTCATGCTCTGCTTTTAGTTTTAGGAATTTTTCTTTGGATTTAAAGTTCCTTTCTTGCCTTTGGATGTCGGCTTTTGCTTGGGCTTCTTTATGGATAGTCTCTACCTTTTTCTGTACGGCTTTAATTTTGAGATAATATCCGATAACAAGACCTAGCACAAGTGCTGCAACCCCAATTATCACTTCAATCATAATTATTAATGTATTAGTTAGTTAAATAAAAAAAGCCCGTATCTTTTTTGCTGAATCGAAAGCTCCATATAGAAATGGACGGAGCTGGCCTTTTGTTTCGAACGTCCAATGTTAACTTATTGCTAAGATACTACCGAGGCAGTATTTAAGGCCTGTTCTACGCAAAAATGAGCTTAAGCTCCTTAATTATAAGTGTTGAGCTTTCTGATTAATTGCAAAAAATGATACGGGCAGAATGCTATTTTCTGTCAAAGAATGAAAGTAGTATTCCTATATTGTTACTCCCCAGCTACTTAGTTGGCGAGCTTATTTTAATTTTTGTTAATATAATTTTGTAAATCTTCGTTCATTAGCTGAATTTCTGCATTTACAGATTCATATTCTTTTGAGCTGTCATTCTCAATTCTTTTGATGGACAATTCTAGGCTTGTCATAAGTAAAGCTACTTTGTCAATATCTTTTAAGCTTGAGTTTTTAAGGCTTGTAATGTATTTTTTATGAAGTTCGGTTACTTGCTTTTCTGCTTCTCTATACTTCGCTTCTTCTTGTTTCTCAATTTTAAAAGGAATTGGGATACCGCTTATTTGTTCAATTTTTTTTAGATGTATTGTAAATTTATCGTCCATTATAAAAGCGGTAATTTGTATTTTTTAGGTGTTAAAGTTGATTAATAGTTTAACTTATGCTTTAATTGTGCTTAATTATTTGTTCATCAGTGCAATGCACTCATCAATTTCCCGTACTATTTTATTTATTTTTATTTTAGCGTCCTGCGTATCACCGCTAGACATTTTTATTGTTTTTGCTAATTTTAATGTTTCAAATTTTGTTCCTATTTCTTTTTTGTCTTCTTTTAGTTGCTCTATTTCTGTTTTTAGTGCATTATTTACAGATTTAAAAGTTTGGATTTCGTTTTTAAGTGAAGTGTGCATCGAAATTAATTTTTCGATATTTTCTTGTAATTATTCTATTTCAGTCTTGTTACTCTTCATCTCTTATTTAAGCCATTTCTTTTTCACAAAAATAATATAGTAACATGAAATATACAAGTATTATCTGTTATTTTAATTTTGGATTTTAGGTTACTTGTTGTAACTTGTTGATTATATCGAAGTTACCTCTGTTTTATTTTTGTTTTCGTTAAATATATTTTATTTTTGGTAATACATAATCAAGTACTTGTTTTACCGAGTTTTCTACTGTTAATTCCCCTGTATTTACTGTAATTTCAGGATTTTTTGGGGGCTCGAAAGGCGAACTTATGCCAGTGAAATTTGAAATAAGTCCTAATCTTGCTTTTTTGTATAAGCCTTTTACATCTCGCTTCTCGCAGGTTTCCAGCGAAGCATTGACATGGATTTCAATAAAATTTTCTCGTCCTATGATGTCTTTTGCTAAGCTACGGATTTTTTCGTTGGGGCTAATAAAGCAGTTGATTGTAATTATTCCGCAATCTAAAAACAACTTTGTAACTTCGGAAATTCGCCTAATGTTTTCTGTTCTGGCTTTGCGTGTAAATTTTAAGTTGTTATTTATTCCCGAGCGGATATTATCGCCATCTAAAATTTGGGTAAGGAATCCCTTTTTTAATAATTCTTGCTCAATAGCGATGCCTAAGGTTGTTTTGCCTGAACCAGAAAGCCCAGTTAGCCATAGGGTATGAGCCTTTTGTTGTAAGAATTTTTCTTTTCGTTCTTTTTGCACTACTTGCTCAAAAACAGGGTGTATATTTTTCTCCCTCATTACAAACTCCAATAATTAAGTTCGGAAATTTTATTTTTCAGAATCCCTTTTACATCTATAACTATACCATTTTCAGAAGAGTGTAATTTAAAAAAGGCTTCGGTAAGAGTACTGAATTGCTTGTGGTTTACAGCGGCAATTATTGCATCATAATCGTTGCGAAGTTGCTCGGTGAGTAGTATGCCATACTCGGCTTCCACCTCTTTAGCATCGGCAAAAGGGTCGGTTACATCAACAATAACTTTGTAGGATTCTAGCTCGCTAACCACATCGGCTACTTTTGAGTTACGAATATCGCTAACGTTTTCTTTAAAGGTGATGCCCATAACTAGCACCCGTGCGTGGCGGATATTTTTGTCTTGTGCTGCAATTTGCTTTACCGTTTGTTTGGCAATATAGCCGCCCATGGAGTCGTTTACAAACCGCCCAGAATTTATTATTTGTGGGTGGTAGCCCAACTGTTTTGCTTTGTGTACCAGATAATAGGGATCCACACCAATACAATGTCCACCTACTAAACCCGGGAAAAATTTAAGGAAATTCCACTTAGTACCAGCTGCTTCTAGTACCTCAAATGTATTGATACCCATTTTACTAAAAATGATGGATAGCTCGTTCATGAATGCAATATTTACATCGCGCTGGGTATTTTCTATTATTTTTGCTGCTTCTGCCACTTTTATAGAGCTTGCCCGATGTACGCCTGCGGCGATAATCATTTCGTAAACTTGGGCAATATTTTCTAAGGCTTCTGGGCTGTCGCC
>CAMZKQ010000030.1 GCA_947311265.1 uncultured Chlorobiota bacterium
TAAGATTATCGGTCAGCAAAAAGTGGAAATAGATTTTTTAAAAAACGCCTTGTCGTAGATAAAAGCCCTCAGGAACGGCTTGCCCTTACGGACAAAAAATCCCGAAAACTGAGTATGGCAAGGCAATGTAAACTGTTGAAAATCAGCCGAAGCACAGTTTACTACAAGCAAAAAGGCGAAAGTGAACTGAACAGGACACTCAAAATTTTGATACAGCAGGAATTCGACCTGCACCCCTTTTACGGAGTGCCGAGAATGCACCAATGGCTGGTTCGGGACAAGGGGCTGACGGTCAATAAAAAACGTGTGGAGCGGATTTACAGGGCACTGAACCTGCAAACCGTTATGCCCCGCAAAAATTTATCAAAATCAAATATGGAACACAAAAAATACCCTTACCTTCTGCGGCAGTTAAAAATTGAAAAAGCCAATCAGGTGTGGCAGACAGACATTACTTATATCCCTATGAAACAGGGTTTTATGTATCTCACAGCCATCATAGATGTGTATAGCCGCTACGTGGTGGGCTGGTCGGTGAGCAACACAATGAGTGCCCGCTGGTGTGCCGATGTGCTGAAATCGGCGATAAAAAAACACGGCAAACCAGACATTCTGAACAGCGATCAAGGCGTTCAATATACAAGTGATATTTTTGTTAATACACTGAAAATCAATAATATAAAAATCAGTATGGACGGCAAAGGCCGGGCATTGGATAATATTTATATAGAGCGATTTTGGCGAAGCCTAAAATATGAAGATTTATTTTTGAAATCATACGAAAATGGTTTAAATTTACATCACGGTTTTAAGCAGTATATTACTTTTTACAATACGCAAAGAAGGCATCAAAGCCTTGATTATCAGACTGCCGAGTCGGTCTATTACGGAAAAACGGGGGCTAAGTAAATTGCACCATTGTTTGCGAACAGCAAAGAGATTTTATTGTCATTTGCTGAGCAAGAACAAGCCCTACGGGATTTTCAAAAAATCTCCACCCTCTCGGGTTGTATTTTTTGAAAATTTCTGGCACAGTAAATGACAACAAAATAAAAAGTGCATATCGAAAACAATTCTGAAAAAAAAATGATTTTTTAACCCGCTTTTGTTTAACTATCTTTTTCATTTTTTTGTCCAACCTTTGGGGGGAAGTATAGTTTAAGCAAATGTTATGTTCTTACTATTATGTTTTCACTCTGCTTATTAAGAAATGTAAAAAGAAAGTCTGTATAAGTGATGTAAAGTGCTTATTTTTAGTGTGCGTAAATAACAAAGATAACAAAGATAACACATTTAAACATCACTTAACGCATAAAAAATACAAAGAACTTTATTAACAGCAAAATTAAAGATATAAAGCACTCATTTACAGGAGGTAATATAACAATGTACTCTGGTATTAATGTTGTGGCAAAGTTTCTAAAAAGGGATAAAACAACAAAACAGATTTCTAAATTATTTTCCACAAAAAATAAAGAGTGCTAAAAGTTACAAACTACTAAATCAATCTATTACAGGCAAAATGCGTATCCCATAAACCCTAGCATTGTTGCCGAACAGTAAAGGGATTTTATTGTCCAAGGTTTTCTGGCGGCACAGAGCATTCCATTTGTAACTTAAACCTGCAAAAAAATTAAAGCCATAAAACGAAATAATATAGATAAAATTCATTACTTTTGCCTAAGGAAATATTGTGTTTTCTTACCGCAGTACTCCCTTTAACAAAAATATAAAGGCAATACCCCAAAATCATGGCACAACAGCAAGCAGGATATTTTTTGGAAAGTATAAAATCACTTTTCAGTAAAAAACAAACTACCGAACAACTTTTACCGCTACTTCATAGCTTATCTTATTTTGAATTAAAAACAAATTTGCCCCTTAATTGTGCGTTTAATATACCCGAAGTGGTCATTATTAGAAACATGCTACAGAGGGGTTTACCATCAAAATTATCCAGCTATGCAGAAGATATTTTAGCAGCTACTTTTGGGCAAACAAACAAAAAACTTAGCCCAACAGGGCATATTTCTTACCCCTTTATAAATAATGAAATGCAAGAAAGCCTCTACCGAGCCTTGCATATTATCGAGCCAAGAACTGCCGTTAATCGCCCTTCTGCCAATCAAAATCTTGCCCATAAAAATTATGATGATGATATTTTATTCAATCATATAACAAAATTTGCTGGCGATTTTATGCCCCAGCTTATCCAAAAAAAAGTAAGCTACAAAACACTGGTTGAACAAACCAAAACGGCTAATCCTTTTTTTATATCAACCGCTCGAAAAGAAATACTGGAACTGACTGCCGATTTTGTAATTAATTTGCCCTACAAAAACAATGGCAATAAAGGGCTAATTATTGAAACCGAAGCTAATCCGCAAGCAGAAACTAGCGACAATATCACCTTTAATAAAGAGGTAGAAATTGCCGAAGATATTGCCTTTAAATTATTGAAATTTAAAAAAAACAAGGAAGATCAAGTGATGCAAAACTTACTGTACTTCACTTATAATCAATATTTTGATATTATAAAAAAGAACTACAACCAGCCCCTTTTTGCAAGGGAAAGAAATAGAGATGCCCTACAGTTGGCACTCACCCCTTTTGGCATGGCACGTATCCAAAAAACAATTCTGGATTATATCCTTGCCGGACAACTTAGCCTTAAAGCAAAAAAATGGGAAATCGCTGTAATTGAGCAAGATATACCAGCAGCAAAGCTTGCAATAGAGGATTTAAAACAGCACTTTAACCAGCTTTTTGCCCTAACAGGCAAAGGACAAAAATGCCCTAAAATAGACCTTTCGATATACTACTCGAAGGAATTTGAACAGGCAAAATTAAACCAATCCTTTACAGGAAAAAAAGCACTAATTGCTAAGTTTGATGCCACTATTGAGTATGATTTACTCATTGATATATCCCTACTTAGTCGAGAAAATACGAACGATAAATGGCCAGTTTCAGCAGCTAAAAATATTGCACAAATCCGCTCTTCTTTTGCCCCCAATTCAACACGCCGCTTTGCCCACACGCTGCCCAGCACTTTTTTAGACCTATCGCCTATAAATAAAAAAAGCAAGCCGTACAAAAACTATACTAATGCCCTTCACTTTTTTGCACAAAACATATTTCGTATCCAAAAACTAAGGAAAAATCAGATACAAACTATTGCCCAAATATTAACCCGAGAAAACACACTCGCCATTAGCCCACCAGCAGCAGGAAAAACAATTGCATGGCAACTTTCGGCTTTTCTTACCCCCGGAATTACAGCCGTAATTTGCCCCGATAACCGCCTAATGCGTGAGCAATTCGATAAACTACAGGCAACCACAGATGCCTGCTTATACATCAATTCGGACAACCGAAAACCGGCAATAAAGCAGCGTGTTATAGCTAATTTTGAAGACAATAAGGCACTTATCCTCTTTGTTTCGCCCGAAAAATTAATCAATAATTATTTTCATAAAATTATTGATACAATGCTAGCTAACAATAGCTTATTCTCACTACTGGTCTTCGACGAAGCCCAAAGTATTTCGCAAAATAGTTTACACTTTAAGCCTCAATTTGTAAAAGCTGCTAACCAGCTAGCAAGGCTTTTTACAAAAAACGAAAATGAAAACCCACCCGTATTAGCCCTTACGTCCTTTGCCGAAAAAAGTACAAAATACGACATCTGGAACGAGCTAGATATAGAGCCCGAAAATACCATTATTTTCAGGAATAAAACAACTCAATTTGAATTCAATTGCATGCCTATTGAGCTTGAAACAGGAGCAAAGCAGCAAAATAAATTAGAGGAAGATTTGCAAAACAGTGCAAATAAGAAACTTGATATTGCAGTAGAACTTATTAAAAAATTACATACCGATAAATCGAAAAAAATAGTCCTCGTAATGCCCCAAATAAACGGCATATATGGTGTTGAAAACAACCCTGAACTAGCACAACTAGCAGGCATAGACTACTCTATTCTTGGAGATTCGATAAATATAAAAGCCTATCAGAAATTTAATATTGGTGCAACCCGTTTGTTAATTACAAATGCCCAGATTTTTAGTTTTGGGTTTGATACAAAAGGAGTTAGTGATATTATTTTCTTCAATATGCCAGCCTCTCCCGAGCAATTTTTTCGGCTCTGCCGAAAATCGGGTCGCCATAAAAGCAAAGCCAACATTCATATTCTTCAAGATAAAAAAAACCTTCGTTTTATCGAATTTTCAGATACCGAAATGATGACTGGTGCCAGTGAGGTTATGGAACTAGCTGGGCATTATCCGCCTGCCCAAATTATTACTCGCAAAGTATTAAGACAGAAATTTCCTGGTCGCCGAAAGGAACTTACTATTCTGGACGAATTATTACACAACATATCATTTGCACAGGAAACGCCTGCCGAAATGATAGAAAGGCGTATATTTAAAGAGTTTGGAGTCGCTATTGCATTAGTTTCGCAGCCACAAAGCAACCCTTATATGCTTTCTGCGACAAGAAATTCATACTCAATTGGTTGTGTAAATTACAAAACCAATCGAATTGAAATTGAAAATTCTAATTTTGATAAAAATTTGGCAGGAAATATTCTCGCTTTTATTGAGTACGAAACAAAAAAAATGTTTCTAAATACCAAGCCACTTTTTATCGAAATTTTTGCTAATAAAAATAAGCTAGAAAATACAGGTATTGAAACTATTTTAGCAGATAGTGCACTCTATAAAACCATTTCCATAGAAATTACGCCAGAAAATAATGCTAAGAAAGAAATGATAAAAAATTTGCAAGAGTTTGCTTCTGAAGACTTTACAGAGGGAATTGTAAGCCAGGCGTGGGATAATAATTATTATCATTTATCTTTTATTACAGATTTAAACCAGACAAAGCGAATAAGTTATGTGGATAAAAACATTGATTTGCCAGTACGCACCGAGCAGTTATTTTATGCCTATCGTAATAAAGAGCAGACATTTACGGCCTTAAATTACCTCAAAATTATTGGTGTTGTCGATGATTTTTACACAACAGGCTCTGAAAGTAAAATCCACATTCAAATTTCTAAAAAAACAAATCAGCAGTATATTAACCACCTAATAGAGTACATGAGTTGGTACATTTCAACTTCAAAGGCAGAGAGTGCTGCACAGGCCATTCCTGCCTATGAAGGAAAAACTATTTTGCAAAAATGTTTAAATTATTTAGTTAATTTCAGCTACGAGTACCTTGCAGATATGCACTTTACAGCAAGCGACGATGCCGATAAATTATTGCAGAGCATAAGTGCAACCGCCCCTAGCGAAATCAATAAAAAGATTACTGATTTTTATGCTAATAGGGCAGATGCAAAGTACCTAAACCCACTGTTTACACCAAGCCTTGTTTTGGATACAAATAATCTACAAAACTCTGATTTTGAAATAGTTATAAATACAATACGAAATACTGGGCAGTATATTTCCGAGCGGGAACACCTGCAAGCTTCTACCGAGGTACTACTAAAAATAGCTCCTAAAAACTATGTTGTTTTGCTACTGAATGCCTACACCAAATTTTGGGAAAATTCAGATTTTGAAACTGGCTATCTTCGTTTTTCCGAAGGGTTTGATATAATGGCAGAACAAGAACAACTTAATGGTGCTGAACTTGATGCCAGAAAAGAGCTTTTTCTGACTCGCCTTTTTGCCCGTAGCCAAGCGGTAAAAAATGAAATTGCACCTTATATAAAGCTAAAATCTCATATTGCATGGTTGCAAGATTTTAATGCCCACTTTTTAAAAGGTCTGCCTGCCTAAATTTAATTTCCTATTTTATTAATGAAAGTTGTTGTTAATCTGGGGAATTATAAATCCCGTAGGGCTTGTTCTTGCTCAGCAAATGACAACAAAATAAAAAGTGCATATCGAAAACAATTCTGAAAA
>CAMZKQ010000031.1 GCA_947311265.1 uncultured Chlorobiota bacterium
TAGCCCCCATTGCTGGCGGAGTTTCTGTGGCTGAGGTCTATAAAAATAGAGCTAAATATGCAGGAAAAAAAGTGTTAGTAAAAGGCAAAGTAGTAAAATTTAATAGCGGGATTTTAGGCAAAAATTGGGCACATATCCAAGACGGTAGCGAAAGCAACGGTAATTTTGACCTGACTATAACGACCGACAAAATTGTGAAAGTAGGTGATGTAGCAGTTTTTGAAGGTTTAATTACACTCAACAAAGACTTTGGAGCAGGCTATTCCTACGAAGTAATTATGGAAGCCGCCGCCATAAAATAGAGGCGTAGTTATCCCCCTTAAAACAAAAAGTAAAGTAAACTGTAAATTAATTTGATTTAAACCATTTTTAAATTAGCTTTGTCTGCCTTATCTTAACAATTATTAAAACAAAAACATGGCAAAAAAAAAAATAAACTACTCCGAAGCATTTGCAGAGGCACAAGCCATTCTACTCGAAATCGAGAATAACGAAATTGACATAGACACACTTGCCGAAAAAGTAAAACGAGCAGCAGAGTTACTAAAAACCTGCAAAGCAAAACTAGTAAAAACAGAGAGCGACCTCAATCAAATTTTTGAAGATTTAACAGATTAGCAGCCAGCACGACAATACAAATATACCCCCAATGAAATATAAATTTGCCTACCAGTGCAATGATTGTGAAGCACTTATTGAAACAAAAGAAGTTACTTACCTTTGCCCCAATTGCGAAAAAAAGAATGTCGAAAATCAACCCCCAAAAGGGGTGCTTAAAACCATTTATAATTATGAACAAATCGCAAAAAAAAACTCATACAAACAATTAAAACGCAAATTAAATAAAGGCGATTATTCTTTCTTAATGCCCGTAAATAAAGCGGCTTCCTACCCCAAACTAAAAGCAGGAAACACGCCTCTTTATGATATTTCTGAAAATGAAGATTACCCCCTTTTTGCAAAAGACGACTCGCAAAACCCAACCTATTCATTTAAAGATAGAGCCTCATATTTAGTGTCTGCCTTTGCCAAAGAAAACGGAATTGATACCATAATTGCAGCATCTACCGGCAACGCCGGTTCTTCCCTTGCCGGGATATGTGCCTCTAACAAGCAAAAAGCAGTCATCTTTGTACCCGAAGCTGCACCAAAAGCAAAATTGACACAAATTATAATGTATGGCGCTAAAATAATACCAGTAAAAGGCACTTACGACGATGCGTTTGATTTGAGCGTAAAAGCCACAAAAGAATTTGGCTATTACAATAGAAACACAGCATACAACCCATTTACTATCGAAGGCAAAAAAACGGTAGCTTATGAAATCTTTACCAAATTTGGCAAAGCTTTGCCAGATACCATTTTTGTATCGGCAGGCGATGGGGTAATAATTTCAGCAGTTTACAAAGGCTTTGAAGACCTACTAAAACTTAATTTAATAAATAACGTGCCAGAAATAATTGCCGTACAAGCAGAAGGCAGTTGCAATATTGTCGCTAATCTTGATACCGAAAAATTTGTTGCCAAGCCAAGTAGCACCATTGCAGATTCTATCGCAGTAGATGTTCCTCGTAATTTTTTTATGGCAAAAAAATTTATAAAAACCTACAACGGAAGTGCAATTATGGTATCGGACGACGAAATTATTAAAGCCTCTAAAAAAATGAGTAAAGGCAACGGTTTGTTTTCAGAACCTGCCGCTGCAGCTGCCTATGCAGGCTACCTTAAATTAAAAAAATTAGAGAAAATTAAAAAAGGACAAAAATGCCTTGTACTGCTTACTGGTAGTGGACTTAAAGACCTTGATGCGCTACTCAAAAGTATTAAAATACCAAAGGCAATAACCCCAGAATTATCTGCGGTACAAAAATTGCTATAAGAAAAGCAAGTTATCATTTTACTCGAATTTACAAGTAAAGTGGACAAAATGACAAATAAATGAAGAAATTTATACTTTTAACGCTTGCTTTTTTATTCTCCTTTGCACTGGTTGCAAGAGATTTAAAAGATATAAAAAAAAGTGGTGTAATATATATTGCATTTACTAAAAGTGGAAAAAATACGGTAAATTATAATGCTGCACGAGAGTTTGCAAAGTTTCTAGGGGTACGCCTAGAAATTGTAGATATTGCATGGAACGACGTATTCTCTAAAAATGGAGTGATGCCCGAAGGCTACAAAACAGACCCAAATGTAAAATACGTCCCCGATGCACTTAACAAAGCAGATATTATTTGCGGTACAATTTATATTTTAGACTGGCGAAAGAAATTTTTTAACTACGCAGGAATTGTACAAGTAAGCGATTTGCTTATCGTTAGAAAAGATGTAAAAAGAAAGAAAAAAATAGACGTAAAAAGCCATGAAGACCTCAAAGGACTTCGTATTGCCTTCCTTAAAAACTCCTCCTACGAAACCAACCTTAAAGCCATAAATAAACAAATAGGCGGCGGCATTAATTTTATACCAACCGCTTCGGAAGACGAAGCTATTGATTTGTTACGAAGCGGAAAAGCCGATGGCTTAGTAGCCGTTTCGTACTTGGCGTTGGGTTATATCAAAAAATCAAAGCAATTTAAACTCGCCTTTCCTGTAGCAAGCCCACAGAATGTAGGCTGGGCAGTAGAAGTTAAAAATGAAGCCCTTAAAACTGAAATCGAAAATTTCTACAGCACCATAAAAGGAAACGCCCAGTTGGATAAAATGTTCAAAAGCAAATATGGCATTGACTACTCCACCTATATCGAAGTCATTAACTCTTACGCACAGGCCAATGCCTCGGAACAAACCAGAGATTTAGACGAAATTATGGAGTCTAAAAAAATAATTATTGCACTTCGAGACAGAGAAATGGTATTTCATAAAAGCGGAAAGCAGCAATTTAATCATCACTTGGCAGAAGAATTTGCCAACTTCCTAGGCGTTGATTTAGAAATAAAGTACACCAACAAATTCTCCAACTATTTTGAAGATAGTGATGGGAAAATTATAAAAGATAGCGTCTATATGCCCGAGTGGTTTAAAGAGTTCGATGTCGCATGCGATATTATTGCACCTTATGATTGGCGACTAAAAAAAGTAGATATTATTGATTTTATCCCTAATGCAAAAGTAGTAATCGGCAAAAAAACAACCCCAATAAATTCAGTTAATGACCTTAGAAAGCTAAGGGCAATTACCTCCGAAGGCTCTTCCTACGAACATGCCCTGCAGCAAAATAACATAACAAATATAAAATATGGGCAAGGCAATACCTTCTTTCAAGAAGTAGAATCTGGCAATGTAGATTACACAATATCCAATGTTCAGGTATTTAACTTATCTGATTATCCCGACTTAGAAGCCAAATTTATACTTGGTGAAATTAGTAAAATGGGTTGGGCAATAAAAAAAAACCAACCAAAACTACGCCAGAAAATCCTTGAATTTATTGAATATGCCAGAAAACAAGGCATCTTAGATGCCCACTTCAAAGAGCGAACAGGAATGACCCTTAAGGCCGCAGAAAATTACCTTACAATACTTCACGAAAGCTACGAACAAGGCTTTTTTCCATTTGTTTTCTATGGCACAGAGGAAGACCTGCCACAAGAAGACATTTTATCTGTTTTTCAGGATAAAGACCAATACATTTGGTTTGGTACATACTCTGGTGCAGTAAAATACGATGGACGAAAAATGGAACTCTATAATACCGAGCGTGGCATGGCAAACAATGGAGTCCATGGAATTAACCAAGATAAAAAAGGTAAAATTTATTTTGCTACGATGGACGGCATATCCATATTAAAACCTAAAACAGACTCCTTAATAACTCTAATTTCAGGCAAATCATTCAAAGGCATTTATATTGACGAAAAGCAAAATAAATGGTGCTATGGCGATGATGGAATAACAGTAATTACTAACCGAGGAAAAATAAAGCCAATAGAAACCGCACCAGTAAGAGTACACGCTATTTCTCAAAATAAAAAAACAGGAATTACCGCAATCGCATCTAGCTATGGGCTTTTCATAATGGATAAAGACGAGAATATCACCCAACTCTCTTCAGAATATTGCCATTATCTCTTTTATGATAACGATGCAAAACTTTGGATTTCGACTCAAAAAGGGCTTTTCTATGCCAGTGAAAATAACATCAAAAATAAAGAACTTGGTAAACAAATAAATAAACTACTTAACATTTCAAATGTAGTCGTTCGGAATATTAATCAAACAGACGATGGCTCCATCTGGCTTACAACAGATTACAATGTCTTGCAGATATTAACCTTAAAACAAAAACCAATTATTTACGATAGTAGTATCGGACTTAAAGAATACAGGATACTTTCCTTTATGCAAGATTATGAAGACAACCTATGGTTTGGCTTCTCCGGAGGCGTACAAAAACTAACCAACAAAAGCCTCCGCTCACTTTTTCCTGACCAATTAAATAGTTATGTAAATTCCCTTTTTGAAGACCAAGCACACCGCATGTGGTTCGGTATGAATAATGATATTTATTACCTTAAAGACGAACTTGTAAACGTATCAACACTCTTAGGCATCAAAAACAAAGCACAGGTAGTTACCAAAAAAGCAGATGGAAATATTGTAATAGCCACCACACAAGCCATTTACGAAATCGACTATAAAACATTAAAAATTACTAAAAAAAGAACTTTTGAAAAACAACTGTTTCACCTAGAAAATATTTTTGTTGCTACCAATGGCTCTATTTTCCTACTTACAGGAAGCTCAGGAATTGTATATTACCTCAAAAATA
>CAMZKQ010000032.1 GCA_947311265.1 uncultured Chlorobiota bacterium
GGTTGAATTGCAAACACATCGGGTGCCGGGTTGGTAAAAGAAACAGCACAGGGTGAACAAAAACCTACCCGCAAGAATTAATACAACGAACAGAACACATCAACGGGTTGATACCCGTTTCCAGTAATCCTGTCCTGCACGTTTTACTCGAGAGTCGTCCAGCTTAAAATCGAGTGGTTTTATAAGGTGTAAACGGCAATTTTCTGCCCAACTTAACCGCCCAATATTACCTGTATTCATGGGTATTTTGGGTTCTACTAATACAATGTTTAGCATGTTTTGTTTTTTTACTTTTCGTACTTTTTTCAGTACCATGCACATTCTGTTGGGAATGTATAAGTTTAAGTAGTGTTTTTTGTCGGGTTTGCTGGTTACTGTGCTATAAGTTAGCGTTTCATCGATACGCCTATGACCGAGGTATTTTTTGTTATCTGAATTTAATATAATTTCATAATGTCCTTTTGGTACTTGGAGACCAAAATCGACAAAGGATTGGCTAGGGTTGATATTAAACACAAAGATAAGGTTGGCACGTTTAAATATGAGTACTTGGTCGTTAATGTTTTGCACTATGGCTAAAGGTTTGCCAGCGGCAAGCACTTTGTGCTTTTTTAAAAGTGCAATCATGTCTTGGTCGAATGTATTGAGGTAATGGAAGGCTAGTTTTGGGTTATCTGCCAAGCTCCATTGCCGCCGTGCGTAGTGGTGCGACCAGCCATTGCCTTCCCTTGGGAAGTCAATCCACTCGGGGTGTCCGAACTCGTTGCCCATAAAATTTAAGTAGCCTTCGCCTGCACAAGCTGCTGTAAGTAAGCGGATTACTTTGTGCATTGCGGTGGCTCTGTTGGTGGCAGGGTTCATGTTCTCGGTATCCATGCAATAATAAATTTCTTTGTCTGCAAGGCGGAACATTATTGTTTTATCGCCTACTAGGGCTTGGTCGTGCGATTCGGCGTAGCTAATTACGTTTTCGTCGTTGCGTTTGTCGGTAAGGCGGTGGAAAATATCGCCCACGTGCCAATGCTCGTCTTTTACTTCTTTTAGTAGTTTTACCCAAAAATCGGGTACACCCATTGCTAGGCGGAAGTCGAATCCCATGCCGCCATATTCTCTTGGCGAAGCCAATCCTGGCATGCCGCTCATTTCTTCGGCAATGCTTACTGCTTCTGGTTTTGTTTCGTGTATGATGCGGTTGGCAAGCATTAGGTAGGTGATTGCGTCTTCGTCTTGGTCATTGCCAAAATATTGTGCATAGCCTGAAAAGTCGGTGCCTAGCCCGTGGTGTAGGTAAAGCATGCTTGTAACGCCATCAAATCGAAAGCCATCAAAGTTGTATTCTTCTAGCCAAAATTTACAGTTGGAGAGTAGGAAGTGTAAGACTTCTTCTTTTCCGTAATCGAAGCATCTGGAGTCCCATGCTGGGTGTTGTCCTCGTCCTCCGGAGTGGAAAAATTGGTAGTCTGTGCCATCGTAGTGGCTGAGTCCTTCGGTTTCGTTTTTTACGGCATGGGAGTGTACGATGTCCATAATTACTCGGATTTTCAGTCGGTGTGCTTCATCAACGAGTTGTTTTAGCTCGTCTGGTGTTCCGAAGCGTGATGATGCGGCAAAAAAGTTGGCTACATGGTAGCCAAATGAGCCGTAATATGGGTGTTCCTGTATGGCCATTAGTTGCACGGTATCATAACCAGCGGCGGCAATTCTGGGCAATATATTGTCTTTAAATTCGATGTATGTGGCTACTTTGCCTTCTTCGGCGGCCATGCCTACGTGGGCTTCGTAAATTAGTATTGATTTTTTGCGTTTTGGGGCTTTGTATTTGAATTTGAATTGTTTTTTTGGTTGCCAAACTTGGGCATTAAAAATATAGGAGTTGCTATCTTGCACTACCCTTCTGGCGTAAGCTGGTAGCCTGTCGCCTTCGCCTCCGTTCCATTGTATTTTTAGGCGGTATAAGTCTTCGTGTTTTAGGGTTTCTTTTGGTAGTTTTATTTCAAAATCGCCATTATTGGTTCTTTTTAGCCTAAATTTTTCTTGTTTTTGCCAATTTGAGAAATTGCCAATTAGGAAAACTGTTGTGGCATTGGGTAGCCTATCTCGGTACACCCAATTATCATTTTCAAAGTGTAATCCGTAGTATTTATGTGCATTTGCAAATTCTGTAAATTTCCCTTTTCCCGAAAGGGTTTTATACCTGCCTTCGGCACGAGCAATTCTTTCGTTTATTTTGTGTTCGAATGGTTTAAGGTAAATGTCATTTTTTACTAGCTCTGTCATGCTTTTTATTTTAGATTAAGTCTTTTGAGTTTGGTGTGTTTGTTTTTTTACTTTTCGGATTGTTTGTAGGCACGTACCATTAATGCTGTGTATTCTTTTTCTTTTTCTTTATTGCCTGTTTTTTTGTAGAGTTCTGCCATTTGCATATATAAAATGGCTCTTCGCCTTAGGCTTTTATGGGTGTTGGCTTGTACTTTTTCTAATCCTTGTTTGTATATTTTAATGGCATCGTCGTATTTTTTAGGTTGGTGTAGGCATCTCCGTAGTTGCGATACACTAGTGCCAAAATGTTTTTTAGTTGCTGCGAATCGCTTACTGGTTCTAATATTTCGGTGGCTTTTCGGGAGTATTGTATGGCTGCTTTATAGTTCTTTTTTTTCTTGGTTTTGTTTAAACTGGTGCCAATGTTTAAATAGCATAGGAATAAGCTGCTGGTATTGTCTGTTTTTTTTAATATTTTAATGGCTTCTTTGTAGTTGTCTAGTGCTTTGTTGTGTTCGTTTTGGGCTTGATAAATATCGCCTAGTAGCAGTTGTTGGCTTCCTTTTAAATTGTCTATTTTATATTTTTCAGCTAAGGTAAGTATAATTTTGGAGCAATTTTCTGCCGTTTGGTATTCTTTTTTATCAATGTGCCCTTTTGCAATGCTTGTAAGTTGTGCCACTATATCGGTGCTGCCTTTTTTGGTAACTTGGTTTATAGTGGTATTAAATTTGGCTTTATTGTTAAAATTTAGCAGTAGTTGCTCTGCAAGGCTTGCAGTGGTTGTGGGAGCACCAGAGGAAATCCATGTGGCATAAATTTCGGCATTGCTCCATGTGGCGCCTCTGTATTTTTTGGGGTGGGCTTGCATGTAAGTAATAAAGTGCCTGATGTCCTCTAAGGTAGAGTTTTGCATTGCAACAAAGCCGTCTTGCCCAGCAAGTTTGCCTTCGGTAATTTTAGGGAAAGTTTGCTCTTTTTTCATTTCGCCTGCGGTGAAAACAATATCATCGAGCATTTCTTGAAATATAATATCTTCATCGGCTTTGCTTTTTATTTTGGATATTGTTTGTGGTTTGTAGAAATATTTTTTGCCATATACATCTGTTATAAGTATTGCATTTTGCACTAATGAAAATATTAGTCCTTTATAAATACTCGCCGAAATGCTAGCTTGTGTTTTAACCAAGAGTTGCTCAATATTTGCTTTATCGGCTTCATTTTTAAAATCTAAATGAAGGTAAACAAAGCTACCAATAAAATCAATATTCCCTGTGGCAACGGGGGTTTTATAGTTTTCGGAATTTGCATTGTAGCTGTAGTAAATTTCTACCTTATCGCCTTTTTTGTGTGTTGTAAAATAGCTGGTAAAATAATTTTTAAGTTCTCCTTTTTGTAAATTGAAGTAAAAGGCTTCTTTTGTATCTTGTGCATTGGTTACTAGGCTAAATGCAATAGCCAGCAGTAGGGTTAAGTATTTCATATTTTTATTTTAGGGATTAGTTAGTGAACGTTTATAATAAAAATTGAACATTGCTAAATTACAAAAAAATAAAGAATTTAAAACCGCTTTTATACTTCTTTTTTTCAACTCTCTGTAAGTTTTACCCAATCCTTACTTGTAGGCAGCATTTTTTGCTTTTTTAACTTTCTTAGTTGCAATAAAATACAATTACTTTAAGTTTTAACAACCAAAAGTGCAACTTCTAAGCCCAATGTATATCTTATAAAAAAAACTTAGTCTTTCCCCTTAATACATGACAATTTTATCGAATGCTTATTTTTTATAATTATTATGATTTTACAGATAAAAAAATCATAAATTATCATAACAGTCATAGTAATTAGTGTTCTATTTTTGTTACGTTAAAAAATTGTCATGTACTTAGAAAATACTTATTAACGAACTACTTCAAGAGGCTATTTTGTTAGACGGGTAAAATTAAATATATTCCCTTTAAATTAAACCTTTTTTGATATTGCAAGTCAAAGATTTAAGCAGGCACAAATAAGTGGTTTGCCAAAATCTAAAAGCGCAAGGATTTTTATTTATTAATTCTAAAAATATCAAAATGAAAAAGACAGTTTTAAAAAATGCGACACTTTTAATGGCTATTTTATTTATTTCGGCAAGTGTATTTGCACAAGGGGGCAACAAAAAACAGCAGAAAAAAAAGAACAAAGGCACTCCGTATCTAAAAATCCCAGACTTAACTAGCGAGCAAGAGAGCAAATTAAAAAAAATGCACATTGCATTTCAAAAAGATATGCTCCCTCTCAAAAATGAATTAGGCGAAAAGAAGGCTCGGCTAAAAACCGTTTCTACTGGCGATAATGTAAAAATGAACGAGGTGTATGCCGTATTAGAAAACATTAGTGCCATAAAATTAAATTTAGCAAAAAAACAGGCAAGCCACCGCCAAGAAGTACGACAGCAATTGAACGAAGACCAACAAGTCTGGTTCGATACCCATGCTCCACTTCATAAAAATGGCATGAAAAAACAACGCCATAAAAGAAAACATGGAAAGCAGAAATGCCAAAATGGATAGTAGAGCAACAGTAATTTTAACTCAAAAAAGCAATTCCAATAGGAATTGCTTTTTTAGTTTCATCGGCCTTAGACAAGTAGAAATTTGCCCAATTTACTCTAAATAGTAGCTAAAATAATTGCCCATTTCAAGTTAAATTCTTACATTAGAGATTAGTGAAAAAATCAAAAATAAAGTTTTGAAAATATACCCCAATTACCATACACACACGCATTACTGCGACGGAAAAGGCACAGCCCAAGATTATGTAACAGAAGCCATACGGCTAAAAATGCCAGCACTTGGCTTCTCGGGGCATGCCCCTGTGCCTTTCAAATCTTGGTGGAATATGCCAGCTAATGACTTTGAGAAGTACCTAAACGAAACGTGGGAATTAAAAGAAAAATACAGAGAACAGATTGATATTTTTGTTGGTATTGAGGCAGATTATTTGGAAGACCTGCTTAGTGCAAATGATTTTGCTTCGCAAAATTTAGATTATATAATTAGCAGCCTGCATTTTTTACTGCCCAAAAAAGCAGAGCAACCATGGGATTTTATTATCTCATCGGGCAAGTTTAAAACTGGGCTAGCCCAGTATTTTGGCAATAATAGCAAGCAATTTCTAAACTATTACTACTCGCAAATGAATGCCATGATAGAAAAAGGCGGCTTCGATATTATTGCACATATAGACCAAGCCAACAAATTTAACAAGCACAAGCAGTTTTTTGATGAAGATACTCCATTTTTTAAAAAATTAATTAACGAAACCATTACTCTTGCCGCCGAAAAAGATATTATTATAGAAATAAACACCAGAGGAAGACTAAAAAAACTTTCCGAAAACTTTTACCCATCGCCAGCATTTCTGAAAATGTGTTGCGAAAAAAAAGTGAGAATTTGCCTTAGTGCAGATGCCCATAAAACCTCCGAATTACAATCCTTCCTGCCAGAGGCAGCTTTAGCAGCCAAGGCAGCAGGTTATAAAGAGGTTTTTGAACTTAACAAAACGGGCTGGCAAGCAGTGGCGTTATAATTTCGGGCAAAGCTTTTGAAAACTTATATAAAAGCATACTTTTGTAACTTATTTTAACATTTAAACCACTAGACAATTTAAGCGATGAAATTAAAGCCCCCTTTCCTATTATTAGTCGTGTTTTTCGCATTTTCTTTTTGTAATTCCGATAGTCGTAACAACAAAAATCTAAACGATAGCACACCCCTTGCTACTGAAAAAGTTGCAATTCCAGAATACCCTATTTTATGTTACTCCGATTTAGGATTTTATGCAGGATTTCCTGGCGAACCTTCAAAAACAGAAGATGGTGGTATTACAATGTTCAATTATGTCGAAGGGACAGAAGCCTTTTTTATTGGCGTATCTGATACGGGGGGCAAAAAAGTGGATTTAGATGCCGCACTTGGCTTTGCAGCCTCTACGATTCAAAACATAGACACGATAAGCTATGGTGAGGTAAAAACGAAGGAAGGTATTGTTGGCAAAGAGTTGGTTGTAATCGGTAAATTACCCTCTATGTCCGCCTATTTTGCAGGACAGGTATTTGTGCACAATGGTAAAATGTACCAGCTTTCGGTAATTACGAATGGCGAAAACCCACCTATTGAGCGGATTACTGCTTTTTGGGACGCTTTTTCGTTGGATTAGCCAAACGCCTGATTAATCAAAAATAAGATGCTCTGCTTTATGCTTTATAGCACTATTATAGAAGGCATTACGACGCTTTGCAGCTGTATATCCGCCATAAATATTCCCGATATAAAACCCTGCTGAAAGGGAGGCAAAAATCCACCCATAGGTGCTTTTTGCACCTTCTTTTCTGAACCCTCGGTAGGCTTGCCAAGCATTTACTGCCACCATTGAAAAGGCAATAAAAGCATCTTTATTATAGCCCGAATATAGTTTTCCTGTACCGGGAATTATTGCTGATAAACCTGCTGCAAGTAGTGGCTTTTTAAACTTAAATTCGGCAGCTGCAACACTCAATTCCGACAATGTTTTATACTGCTCATTTTTAGAATTGCTACAATGTTTTAAAGAAAATTCCCCAGCAGCTTTCCATTCTTTTTTTAGCATCAGGATACTTAGTTGGGTATGGCAAACTTCTTGAGTATTTAAGTTTATTTTTTTATTTAGCAAATCTTCAATTGTCTTAAACTGCTCGGCGGCTAACAAAAACTGAATGTACTCTAGCGTTATATCATTGGGCAAATCTGTAATATTTCCTCCAGCGTATAATTTTATAGCGTTTGCCCCTTTGCGGTAGTTTTTGCTTTTGAAACAGGATTTTAGAAAGGCATTTCGTATTTTAATGCTATCTGGAAATGAGAATAATGCACGTTCGTATTCTTCTGTGGCTTGTGCAAAATTTTCACTTTCGTATAGATATTCTGCATAGCGTAATGAGTGCCTAGCATCGTATATATTTTGCGATAGCAAAATTTGTGAGCTAAATATGAAGATTATCAGTAACTTAAAAGTGCGTATCAAAATCCTGCTTAGTTTTGTTAGTAAAATAAAGCATAAATTATTCAAAATTAAGCACCAAAGAAATGCTATTAAAATGCAAGTCTTTTAGGGCTGGGTTTTCGTTAATATTAAGTAAACCATAGGAGTATCTTATTTCTGGGGCAAGTTTAAAAAACTTATTTTTGTTTTCTAGCCCGATACCAAAATCAATGGCAATATTGCTGTTATTTATAAATGTACTGGTTGAGCTTGGGGCTTTTTGGGCATATTTTCTAAAACTAGGCCCACTAAATATATAAGGTGCATTTTTGCTGTTACCTAGCCGATACGCCAAATGCGTCATTAGTCCAAGGCTTACAGGAAAAATGTCGTATGTAGAGTTCTCCGCCCCTCTTTTTTGAAAATTAATATGCCCTTTGCTTGATGCAATTTCTACTTTTGTAGATACTAGCATATTTTGGCTTATGCTTATATCCACTAAGCTACCAAAGCTTAGCCCTTCCCCGTTAGTAATAGTGGCATTTTCTGGAAGCCCGGATTTTGCCTGTATGTTGGAATAATTAATGCCTAAATTAAAACCAAAGTGTACTTTTTTATCCTCGCCAGAGAAGTTGCAAGTTTGAGAAAATGCAATACTCGAAATAATTACACTAATGACTAATAAGCTTACTTTTTTCATGGGATTTATGTTTGTATAATGTTATTTTTATTAGCTATAAAACGCCAATATTATACCTTTGTTATTAACCAAAGTGTATTTAACTTTAATTAACAGGCAAGTTATTGTGCAGGAGAATGTAGGAGGTGGGCTAATTTACTTTTCGGTCTTCAATAGAGCGGCTACGGTATATTTTAAACATAACGGCTGCAATGAGTACGAATGAGATTATCATAACTGGAACAATTGCCCCTTCGAGTTGGGCTTTTGTAAAGCCCAAGACTTTTTCGCCCATTGAATTTACGATGCTCGATAGCCCTAATACGGTAGATACCCAAACCACGAAACTTAATATTAGATTTGAAAAAAAACCATTTACATTTTCCCTGCCCATTAGCTTGGAGTCGTTTACAACAAAAATAAGGAAAATACTTATAAAAGGCAGGATTAGCCCATTAAAGGCTTGGGCTGCAATAATTGCAGGGGCAGGTTTTACTTCCATAAATCCAAAAGTAAGCCCAACGGCCAAAACACCAAATGAAACCAGTTTAAAATAAGAAACTTTTGGGTTGCCCTCTTCCGAATTATATTTGCTTCTAAAAATTCGCTTTAACGAAAAAAGGGGTAAATCTTCGTCCCACTTGCGTCTATTTTTATCGGACTCGAACAGGCTCTTTGCAGTAATGGCTGATGCTAGTGGGGAAGTAATGGCTGAGGAAAATCCTGCGGCAAACATACCAAACCCGAACACATAAATAGCATATTCGCCAGCAATAATTTCGAGGCTATTGGCCAAGCTATCAATAGAATATTTCATATCCATTCGGGTACTCAAGTCAATGCCTTCTGTAATTGAGTTGCCTACTCCCATGATAGACATGGTAATGAACCCGCCTAAAATAACGGCTACAGATAGACCAAAACGCATATCGTTTATGCTTTGCTTTTTATCTAATGCTCCAGAGCCGAGGAACAAATCGTAGGGAATTACTGTTGTACCAATAAGTGCAAGTACAATTAGCCCTACCCCTGGTGCATCTGGAATGCTCGGGATAAACCCGCCCTTAAAGACTTCGGTATAGTCTGGTTTTAAGGCTATTGCAGTACTAATAAAGGCAATACCCATAACAAATACAACCCCGCCAAGTATTTTTGCTATCATTTCCACAGAGCGTAAACTTAGTGATACTATTGCTAACACGCCGATTGCTCCCACAAAAATAATGGGCGGAATATCAAACACCATCACTAGCCCTTTTATTGCCCCAAGTATATTGCCAGCTTCGTATGCCGCACTGCCCAGTATAATTGCCAATACCACCAAGGATAAAACAACAACTCGTGATGAGCGTCCTTTAAATTGAAAGGCAATGGCTTGCCCTAAATTCATTTGGGAGTGGATGGTAATTCTGGCACTTGCTTCTTGCAACATTAGGCAGGCAAATGTAGAGAAAATGACTGTCCATAATAATGAAAAATGATAAAAAAAGCCAGCTTTTGTTGCTGTAAGCACAGTACCCGGACCAATAAAGGCGGCGGTAACGATAGACCAGAACAAAATGCTTAGTATGCGTTTTTTTAGATTCATTAAAAGTATAGACTGTGTATTTAATTAAATAAATAGTAAACTGAACTATACATAAGCAAAACTTGTGCCTTTTTAGTGGTTTAATATTTAATATTTTCGAGAAAATTATAAGTTGCTGAAACCCAAAGTTATAAATATGTTTCAGAAAAAAGAATTATTGTTATCCTAAATTTTTGCAAAAAATGATTTTGGAAACAAAATCAAGAAAAAATTTATCCATTTTCTAACTCTACTTTTTTTATAGGTTTGCTTAATTCGTTTTGAAATTTCGGGGTATTCTTTTGGGTTTTCGGGTAGTGGGGCTATATTTTTTCTTTTGTCAAGCAAAATATCAAAACGATTTGTGCTACCTACATGCTCGCCCGAACCGTCTGCTCCGTTGTTTTGTGTTTTTGAGATGCTTGGGTAGAGGGTCATTTTATTTTGGCAAAAGCTGGCGTAATCGAAGCGGATTGCCCATGAGTTGATATGACCAAACTGTTGCTTTACAAGCATTGGGGTTCTGTCTTGCCCAGCAGCATTGAAGGCTTTTTGTTTGGATTTGCTTTTGCAAAATTCGTTGAAATTACTGACTTGCCAATCGGCAAGTTGCCAGCGATTTTGCCAAGTAGCCCAGCCCCATGAGCTTACTCGGGGGTATAAAAATACGTCTTCTGTAAAGTCTAAGGGCATTTTTGCAGGGGGGCAATATCCAGAAATGGAAAAAATAGTTTTGGTGTTTTCGTACTTATTTAATGCTTTGTTCATAAATTCTAAGAAGTTGGGCGAGACTATTAAATCATCTTCGAGTACAATTATTTTTCCATACACTTTTAGCACTTCACTTACGCCTTCAATTATTGAGTTGGCAAGCCCTTTGTTTGTTTTTTGTTCTTTTATTACTATGTTTTTAAATCCTTTTAAGGCGGTAATTAGTAGCCTTACTTTTTGTACATTTAATCTTTGATTTTCGTTTTTTGCGGCATCAGAGAAGATATACAATTCGCTGTTTTTGGCATTACTATTTTCTTTTAGAGAGTTTAAAAGTTGCGTTGTATGCTTGGGGCGATTGTAAACAAATAGAGCGATAGGGGCTAGTTTGTTTTCTGCTGGGTTCGATTTCAAAGCTGTTTTATTTTAAGGCTTCAAAAAATCGTCGAAATAACGGGTTACTTTTTTGTAGAGGTGTACTCGTGTTGCTCCTCTCATATTGTGTTCGCTATTGGGGTATATAAAATAGTCTAAATCGGTTTGTGCTTTTATGCAGGCTTTTATAAAGTCGAGGCTGTGTTGTGGTACAACTACGGGGTCTATATAGCCGTGAATCATTAAGAGTCGTCCTTGTAATTTATCGGCACGATTAA
>CAMZKQ010000033.1 GCA_947311265.1 uncultured Chlorobiota bacterium
CCTGTGTGGTGTTGGCTAGGGACAGTTGGTTGGTGGTTGCCCCAGAAATATCTCCTCCATTGCTCAATATTCCATCTTGGTCGTACCATTGGTAGGAATCGGCATTGGTGGCGGTGATGCTAAATGTGGCGGTTTCGCCTTGGCATACAGTAGTTGCTTGTGCTTGTGCTGTAATGGTGGGTATTGGTGGTGGCGGGGCTTTGTAAATAATAGCCGAGCCAGATTGTGCTCCATGTGGGTCATCGTAGTGTGCCCCAACAATGGCTTGTGTAGCAGAGATACAAACGGCTGCCCCGTACCTATCGTCTGTACCTATACCTGTTTTTGTAAGTGTTTGAGTTGTCCAGTTTGTACCGCCCGTATGGGTGTATATTTTTGCTTCTCCGGTATAATTTGTTTTACTATAATTGCCAATAAGTACATTGTTTCCTGAAATGGATACCGCTTCACCAAATGTAATGTCCGTTCCTGAGAATACTTTTATTTGCAACCAATTAGTTCCATCATACTCATAAACAGTGGCTTGGCTGCCTCCTTCTGTACCAATGACTAGTTTTGTGCCAGAAATAGAAACCGAATGTCCTACATGTGTTCCTTGGAAAGTTATTTTTGTTTCGTTGGTATTCCAATCTGTGCCATTGCGTTTGTAAACATAAGCAGCTCCGCTTCCAGTTCCGTTACTGTGCAATTGTGCACCTACTATTGCAAAGTTATCGGTAATGGCTACTGATACACCAAACTCTTCATAATCTGCTCCATCACTTGGAGATACAATATCTTGTAGCACCCATGCAGTAGCTTGGTAGTGGTATATATAGGCTGCTCCTTTATTGTTTTTATATAATGCCCCGATAATCATGTAGTCGCCGTTTATCATTACTGATGAGCCGTAGGTATCGTAAGTGGCTTCGCCAGTTATTTTTGTGGGGCTGCCCCAAGTTGTGCCATTGTATTCGTAAATATATGCAGCACCGGCAAAGTCGCCACCAGCATTATCTCCCCATGCCCCAACTACTGCGTGTGTGCCAGATACTGATACTGAGTTGCCAAATTTAGCATCTGCAACTCCGCTTGCTCCACCAGTTAGTTTTTCGGAGAAAGCCCAGCTTGTGCCATCATTTTTCCAGACGTAAACTGAACCAGATTCTACCCCATCGTCGTCGTCGTAGTGTGCTCCTGCGAATATGAAATTACCATCAATGGAAACGGCGTTTCCAAATCGGTCGTCGGCAGCACCGTCGGCTGGGCTTATTAAACTTTCTTGGTTATACTGTGCGTTAGCCATGATGTTCCCTACTAGGAGGGTTAAAATGAGTAGTGTTTTCTTCATGTGATATTGATTTTATGGTTAAATTTCATATTAAAATTTCGGTAATACTCGATTGCTTTTTTGTGTTGTTAATTTGTAAGTCGCCCATTTTTACAAGTAAAACAGGATTTAAGCTATCTTTTTTTTAATCCGCTTGTGTTTTTTTTGTATTGTTGCTGTTATTGTTGCGAGTATTGTTATTATTATTTTATCTTTTACTCTCATAAACATCACGTTGAAATCACAGGTGATTTTTAGGGTGTGTTTTACAAAGGTAGTAAAAAAAAGCAGAGTGTTTTCACCCTCTGCTTTTTTAAAATTTGGTAGGTTCAAGTTACAACTATTCAATAACTATTTTCCGATAAATTTTTGAATTATCTTTAAATTCAATCATTAAGAAGTATATGCCTGTGGCATATTTAGACATATCTACTTCGGTTCTGTTGGTCGATTTGCTGGTTTCTATTAACTTACGACCTATCCCATCAGTAATTGTAATTTGGTAACTTCCTGCCAAAGGCTGGTTTACTTTTATAGCGAAAATACCTTTACTTGGGTTGGGCTGAATTAGGATTTGGTTTTCTAATTGGCTAATTCCTGAGGTATTAAATACCGATAGAGTAAAATTATCGCTAGTGCTTGCTCCTGAATTATCGGTAGCAGTAACGGTAATTTCGGTTTCGCCTGTGCTTGTGGCAGTTCCTGCGAATGTGCTTGTTGCACTATCAAAAGAGAGCCAAGCTGGCAAGCCAGATACCGAGATTTCTAAATTATCGTTTATATCTTCATCTGCAAAGGTATTGTTATCCAACACATAGCTAAAGTTACTGTTCAGAGGCACAGTTTGGTTTTCTAAATTTAAGACAAGATATGGTGCATGGTTGGTGGTAAAGCGATATTCAAAACGGGAGTTGTTAATGCCGCCATTATGGATAAAGCTATACACTGTGCCTTCTCTCATTTCAATTTCCCTGTTCTCTTGTTTATCTACCAAAATCACTTTTTTATCCGAGTTAAATGTTTGTTCGGTGGCGGCAATTGTAAGGTAGCCAGCTTGTGCTATAAAGCCTATAGGAACAATCATATCTCCCGTAGCAGGTTCGAGCATTGGGAGGCTGTTTATTGCCACTCTAGATAGTTCTTCGGTAAGTGTAAACACCTGTGGTACTGTTGGGTCTGCCGGAAATAATTTTCTAGCATCTAACTGATTATCATAAGATTGTGTAGCTAAATCTAGCATTCTTAAAACGCTTTCGTCTTTTTTAGTTCCCATGCTTAACTCAAACCTAAGTAGGTTTTCATGTACCGTTGTTGGGTTGTTTCGATATATTCCGGTTGCAC
>CAMZKQ010000034.1 GCA_947311265.1 uncultured Chlorobiota bacterium
ATCACAAGCAAACTAATAGCCTGCTTGCTTGTTGCAAAAATGGAGATTTAATTGCCCTTTCTTTAAGTAATTTTAAGCAAGCTATTTTGGCAAAACCTAACGTAAGAGCAACATCGTTAAGCGTTTCTATTAGTGGGCAAGTATCTTGCGGGTATGCCAATGGGCTGCTTGTTCAGTTTTCGCCATTATTAAAGAAAACGGCACAAAAGTACGTTAGTAGTGCAGGAATACGAGAGGTTTTATACAGTAAATCCTCGGAACAATTAGCGGTATCTTGCAACGATAGGCAAATTAATATTTACCTTGCAGGAAATGTTAAAGAAGCCCCTTTTGTTCTGCTAGACCAAAATCAAAATACAAAGCAACTTGTTTTTAATAATAAAAACAAACTCTTTGCTTTGCTACAAGATGGTAGCCTAAGAAGTTGGTTTACACTAGAGGAGTATGCTAAAAAAGTAGAAAAAATACTCTCCCGAGATTTTACAAAAGAAGAACGAATAACTTTCTTAGGAGAGCAGTAAATTTTAATATTTATTTAATGAAATGAAAAATATAACACCTTATATACTACTCATCAGCTTAGTCCTTTTTGCAACAAAAAGCATTGCCCAAAATCCTTGTACTGACGACCTTAACCATGCTGTTGAGTTATATAACAACGGACTTTATGATAAAGTATTTGAACTGTTACCTTCAAAAATAGAACATTGCAAATACAAGGGGACTGAAAAGGAACTGGCGAAGAAGCTACTAATAGGCGCGGCATACGAAAGCGACGAGCAAGAAATTGCCGATAGTTTAATGCTCTATTTTTTAAAATCAGACCCATATTACAAGTTGCAGAAAAGCGACCCAGAAGCATTTAAAATGGGAAGAAAAAACTTTTCCATTACGCCAAGGTTTTCAATAGGTATTACCACTAGCCTTGCTTTTCCGAGTGTCGATATAATAAAAAGGTACACCGTTTCGCAAGCAGCGGACTATAACCAAGACTATAAGTTTAATTTTTCTACGGTTTCTGGTTTTGATTTTAAATACTATTTTTTAGCACACTGGTCGCTAGCTCTGCAAGCCTCAATTTCGAATAAAGGCTATGCAAGAAGCATAATTATAAACGATAGCACAAAAGTAGTGTATGATGAGTCTTTTACTGAATATAAAGTACAACCATTGCTAGAATATACACCAATTACAATGTTTAATGTGAGCCCTTACCTATTTGCGGGTATGTATTTTAGTAAATACGATATTAATAATGGCGAAATCGAAAATAGCGAGTTGCCCGGAGGTGTTTCAAGGGGCGTATTAGGTAGAACCTTTGCAGTAGAAAATAACAGAAACCTAATAAACTATGGATATATATACGGTGCTGGGCTAAAATGGCAATTAAGGAAATTTTTAGTAAGCCTAAACGTATCGCAGGCTAGTGATTTTTTGCCTTATACTAAAACAGACTACAGCGCAGTTAGCCCTATTATGGCAGATATTTTATATATTGACGATGTATTCAGCTTCAAATCCTTAGATGTAAACCTAGGATTTCATTATATTTTTTCACATAAAGTAAAAAAGAAATGGTAAAAATTAAAAAAAATATAGGGCTACTACTACTAAGTAGCATACTGTTACTATCGTCTTGCTCGGAAGACAAATTTGAACTTGCCAGCAAAGAAGAACTTAAATTAATAGTTCTGGACGAAAATCCAGCTTTCTCTCCTGTAAGTACCCAGAAAGGCTTTGTATTTGTTACAGATAAAAACAAAGAGCAGGGCATCTTAGCAATTGATGACTATGGAAACCAGCTCTGGCAATCAAAACTAGAGGGGCTACCAGAAGGATACGAAAACCCTGAAATACAAGACTTGGAAGATGGGTATTTACTCACCTTTACTAAAAAAGACCAATTAGTAGATGGCAAAAAACATACTTTTTTTGGAGCTATAAAAACAAATCTTAAAGGCGAAAAGCTTTGGAATATCTATGATACTATCCCTTTTGAAGACTTCTCTTTTGGAGATGGAAAAGGGGAATTTAAACACGAGTTTCTTGCAGGAATTTCACCTACTGAAAACACATTTTACATTGTCTCACAGTTTGCCTACCAAAGCTTTCAGGTAGATAAGTACGATAGCACAGGGAAGCACCTTACACACCGAAAATTTGAATCATTTATCCCATTTATTGAAGAGGGAAACCTACTATCTTTTGATGAAAACTCTTTTACTATTGCCCTTGGAGTACAGGGCTATAATGTAGTATCAACCTACAATTACGATGGGAGGTTACTTAATACAATGGAACTTAAACCAAATATAAATCTCCCAGAATCTCTAATACACAGTTCGCTGGAACAACGAGAAAATGGCAACTTACTAGCTATATATTTTGAACTTTCCAATGATTTTAAAAGTGGGGTAAATATCCTAATTGACGAATATACTAAAAAGGGGCAATTTTTAAGCCACGACTCAATCCCAATAGATGAAGCTTTTATGGGGCTTGACATCAACTACAATGTTTCAGCTTACGATAGTGAGTTTTTTGTAGGCACTAGCCAAGTGGTAGTTGCAGGAGTCGTAAAAACAGGCTTGATTATTTTAAGGCTTTCCGCCGAAGGTTTTGAAATAACAGACACTTTTAGTGCCAATGAGTTTTCAGCAGGACTTTGCCTAAAGAAGGGGGATAATGATGGGCTTGTTTTTCTAGGAAAAAAAAGATATTTTGGGCAACAAATGATGTTCCTTATTCAATCCGACCAAAAAGGAAAACTTTATTAAGAAAAGGAAACTATGAATTTTGATTTTTTAGATAACCCAGCTTTTTATATCCTTGCAGTAATTCTGCTTATAGCAGGATATGCCCTAAGCTTTTTTCTAAACCCAAGAAAGCAAAAAAAAACAGTAAAAACGAAGCTCCAAAATACTGATAAGCTAAAAGAAAATAACGCCCTACTTAAAAGCGAACTAAAAAGGCTAGATTACCTCTTGGGCGAGTATAAAACAAAAATTAAAACACTAAAAGAGGGTGGAGCAGTAGAAGAAAATACAAAAGCACTAGCACAAAATAAGGCACCTGATGCAGAGTTAAATAGTGTTTACCAAGAAAAATTAAAACTAGAAGAAGAACAGAAAAAATTTAAACGAAGCAATAAAAAACTATGGGAACAAAGTATTGCCATTCATAAAGAAAAAGAAAGAATAGAAAAATTAAGGCAAGAAATAGAAAAACAGCACCAAGAAGTTACCAATAGTATTCGCTATGCACAGCGTATCCAAACGGCACTAATGCCCGCCAAAGAACTTTTAAAAGAGTACCTACCCAAGCATTTTGTAATGTGGAAGCCTAGGGATATTGTATCTGGCGATTTCTTTTGGACAAAAAAAATAGACAATCTAATCTATATTGTTGCCGCAGATTGTACAGGACATGGTGTACCAGGGGCTCTAATGAGCATGCTAGGCATGGCATTTCTTAACGAAATTATTAGTGATGATAAATTGCCTGCCGGACAAGTGCTAGACACCCTACGGGTACATATAAAAAAATCATTGTCGCAAACAGGAGCATACAAGGAACAAAAAGACGGCATGGACTTAGCCCTCTGTGTGCTAAATACAGAAACAGATAAAATGCAATATGCAGGGGCAAATAATCACCTCTACCTTATTCGCCACAACGAGCTAGTACGCTACAAAGCCGATAGTATGCCCATAGGCATTTATAGGCGAGAAAAACCATTTACAAATAATGAAATTCAGCTTCAAAAGGGCGACCGTTTTTATATCTTTTCAGATGGCTTTCAAGACCAATTTGGAGGTAAGCAAGAGCAGAAATTTAAATCTAAGCAATTTAAAGAATTGCTACTGACTATCCATGCCAAGCCTATGGCACAGCAATTAGAACTTGCAGATAAAGCCTTTCACGATTGGAAGGGAAAAATAGACCAAATTGATGATGTGCTACTTATTGGTGTCGAAATATAAAATTTAGCTGCTTACGCTCTGCCAATTTATAGCAATAAAAAAATCTGAAATAAACATTTTAGATTTTTTTGCTTTAAGTTCTTTTTTAGAACTTATTTTGTAGAAGCCCATTTACGAATTTCAGTACGGAACCACTCATCAGCTTTTTCAGTCCAGTTGTAATTTTCACGGATATAAGCAACCGTTGCTTTTTCAATATCAGTGTACGAATTGCCATCTTTTACTTGCTCCAAAAGTGTTTCTGCATCAGCTTTTGAAATCATAGAATCGTGCTGTCCTTCAACTGCCTTGTCGGCAGCTTCTAATAATTCTTTGTCGTACTTTACGCCGTCAATAACTTTATAATATCCCATTGGTTTGATTTTTTTAGCTCGTAAAGAGCTTAGTTTAAAATAATTAATAGTAATTTAATTAGGACAAATTTATTTCATTTATATCAAAAAATAAAATTTATTCTGTAAATTACCAAAAGTTCCAAGTTTACTTTACATTTAATCTGTGTACTGTAAGGGGTGTAATAAGTTTTCGGCTTTTGTTAAATAGACCTTTATCGAGCCGACTAAAATAGGGGCTTCTATAAGTATCGGGATTTTGTTTTTATCGTTAGTTATATAGATATATATTTCGCTTCCCCCTTTAAACATAGACCCCTCCATTAGGTGAGCCGCCATTTTTGCACACTCATATTTTTTCCCATCTCTAGCCTCTACTGTTTCGTAGCCTTTTAAGCGGCTATAAATAGTGTAGGCTTTGTTGTCAATAACCACATTAAAAGGCACGTTTTTATCAATCTCAAAAGTACTAAAATCAAAACTACGGGCAATGTAGAAACTGGTCAGTAAATCGGCATAGCATTTATCCATAACCAAAATACTATCTTTTAATTTTTGGTTACTATTAGAGGTTTTCGATAGGATTTGCTTATTGGTATAATCAAAAAAGTAGGTGTTATTTACCTTGTAATTGCCCTCGGAAGTATTGCGAACAAAAACCTGCGGTTTAAGGGTTTCGTACTCGGCATAAGTGTCGTAATAATCTCGCACACGAAACACCCAATCGTAGGCTGGCAAAGATTTACCTACCGCACGGAAATGGTAAGCGGCTTTATTTTTGTACATTTGTTTTTTGGCTTCAAATACCACCTCGCCTGCCTCTGCCCATACAAAACCTACGTTGTAGTACACCGCAAAAGTGAGTTTGTCGCCATCTTTAAAGGCCGTGTTTTTCCTTTCGCATTGCGAAAAGGAAGCCATAGAATTTCCTATTAATATTAAGGCTATTGAAATATGTAATTTCCCCATTATGTTTTAATATCTCCAATTTTATTACGAATAGAATTTACCTTGCCCACAAGCCTGCCTAGTTCTCCTTTGCGGATATCCAAAGTTGCCGTGGAATAGACTCGCTCCGAAAAGGGGGCTAAAATGGCATAAGCACTGCTCATGTATCCCAAGGCTTCCTCAATAGTTTCGGTTTCAATAATAGTCCCCATTGGCGTAAGCTGGTAGGCCACCCCAGAGGCATCAATCATTTTTATAATTTTGCTTACATATTCGCTTACACTTGTCCCCTTATCGGTAGGGAACATTGCAAACTCTAGAATTACTGACATGGTTTTATTGCTTTTAAAGTCGATACTTATTTTTATTGATATAAAATACTTAACAGTTAGCTACTACCTACAAAGTATTAAAACGGCAAATATAAGCTATTTTTATTATAAAATATTAAAACTCAAATTGTAGCTTATTTTTGTGCTTTGAATTTATTTAATAATTTTGTAACTTATAGCAATAAAAATGAAGATAGCCAATATAGAATTCCCTGACCAAGCCCTTTTCCTTGCCCCCATGGAAGACGTAACCGACCGCTCGTACCGCCAAATTTGTAAAACCTATGGTGCAGATATGCTATACACCGAATTTATTGCCTCGGAGGCACTAATTAGGAACATAAAAAAAAGTTTTCAGAAGCTATAAATAAGAGAAGAAGAACGCCCTATTGGGATACAAATATATGGGCATAATATTGAGGCCATGGTGCAGGCCGCTAAAATTGCAGAACGCTATAAACCCAACCTTATTGACATTAACTTTGGCTGCCCAGTAAAAAAAATAGCCATGCGAGGTGCAGGCTCTGGTATCATGAGGGATATTCCTAAAATGGTGGAAATGACCAAACAAATTGTTGGGGCAGTAAATTTGCCAGTTACAGTAAAAACTCGCTTGGGTTGGGACAACGAGTCGAGGCAAATACCAGAAATAGCAGAAAAACTACAAGACGTAGGCATACAGGCACTAGCTATACATGGGCGAACAAGGGCACAACTCTACAAAGGCGATGCAGATTGGTCGTTAATTGGAGAGGTGAAAAATAACCAAAGAATAAAAATTCCAATAATTGGAAATGGCGACATTAAATCTGGTGAAAAAGCAAAGCTATACTTTGAACGGTATGGCGTTGATGCTATAATGGTAGGGCGTGGTGCTATTGGGCGGCCACAAATATTTAACGAAATAAAATACTACCTAAAGCATGGTGAAATAATGCCAGAACTTAGCGTGCCAGAAAAAGTAAAACTAGCTAAATTGCATTTTGAAAAATCATTAGAAGTAAAAGGCGAACGCCGTGGTATTTTTGAAATGCGAAAGCATTTTTCGC
>CAMZKQ010000035.1 GCA_947311265.1 uncultured Chlorobiota bacterium
CTTTCAACAATTCGTTTAAAAAATCCAACAGCAAATCTTTATTTGGTTCTTCGCCAAATAGTCTTTTAAAACCGTAGTCGGTAAAAGGATTTATGTATCTTTCTTTAAACTCAACCATTTTATATCTTATATCTTACAAAATTACAATGATTTTTATTATGTGCAACTTTTTTCGTCTAATAAATGCTAACACCCAAATTAACGTCATTCCCAGCTTGACAGGGAACGGCAACGCCCTCTGCAAAGCAAATCTAAATCTTTACATATTAAATACGCAAGAGTCCAGTCTAAAAACTAAAAAAACGTAATTAGTCGCCATGCAAGTGATATAACTGATTGGTTTTCAGGTGCTAATTTTGAGTGTTTTTATAAAACTATTCGCAGGGCGACTTTTTAGACCCGGCTCATACAATATTTTTCTTTACCAGTACTTTAAATAAAAATATTTAAAAAAAACAATATCTTTTTTACCTTTGGCAACAACAGAAAATAAACCAATATATAGACATTCAGAATGGAAATAAAAAGAACCTTTGATATAGCCGAAAATTCGTACCAAAACTACCCAAAAGAAGATGCCTTTGCCGTAAAACGAAACGGCGTTTGGGAAAAAATAAGCTCAAAAACCTTAAACGAAAATGCAGACTATTTTGCTAGTGCTTTGCTAGAACTAGGCTTTAAAAAAGGCGATAAAATTGCAACTGTTTCTAATAACCGGCCAGAATGGAACATGGCAGATATTGGCATGGCTAAAATAGGTGTGGTACATGTGCCAGTTTACCCTACAATAAGCCACGAAGAATACGCACATATTTTAAGCCACTCCGATGCTAAAATTCTAATTGTCTCCTCCGAGGAACGCTACAACTACCTAAAAGACACTGCCGCCACAGTAAAATCAATTACCAAAATATACAGTTTCGACCAAATAAAAGGAGTCGCAAATTTTGATGAATTACTAGAAATAGGAAAGAAAAATATTGAAAAAAATGAAGCTACCATAAAAAAACGCAGCGATGAAGTAAAAGAAGACGATTTATGCTCAATCATCTACACATCAGGTACAACAGGGCTTTCCAAAGGGGTAATGCTCACGCACAAAAACTTTGTTAGCAACGTCTTAAACTGCGAAGTAGCCGTACCAGACGGCTCGGATATAACCCTTAGTTTCTTACCCCTTTGCCACGTCTTCGAGCGTATGCTCAACTACCTATTTCACTATAAAGGCATTCGTATTTACTATGCCGAAAGTATCGAAACCATTGGTGAAAATATGCTAGAAGTAAAGCCGCATATTTTTGGGGCAGTACCTCGGGTTATCGAAAAAGTGTACGATAAAATATACGCCAAAGGCAAAGTCCTTACCGGGATTAAAAATAAAATGTTTTTTTGGGCATTGGAACTAGCAGAGCAGTACGAGCCGGGCAAAAACATGGGCTTTATCTACAATCAAAAACTAGCTATCGCCAGAAAGCTCGTCTTTTCCAAATGGCAAGACGCATTTGGAGGGAGAGTAAAAGAAGTAGTCTCTGGAGGTGCGGCATTGCAACCCCGATTATCTCGGATTTTTTGTGCCGCAGGCATTCCTGTTTTAGAAGGCTATGGACTATCGGAAACCTCCCCAGTAATTGCGGTTAATCTGCTTGATAAAATGACCGTAGGCACGGTAGGACCTATTATTGAAAACGTTGAGGTTAAAATTGGCAAGCAAGACGAAATCCTATTTCGAGGACCAAACCTAATGGCAGGCTACTACAAAGACGAAGCTAAAACCAAAGAGGTAATTGATGCCGAAGGCTGGTTTCATACGGGCGATACAGGGAAAATTTTGCCCGGGAATGTGCTTAAAATTACAGGGCGGATAAAAGAACTCTTTAAACTATCCACAGGAAAGTACGTTGCCCCGGCACTTATTGAAAATAAATTTAAAGAATCCCCATTTATTGAGCAAATTATGGTTATTGGCGAAGGGCAGAAATTTTGTGCCGCTTTAATCTCTCCAAATTTTGAATATTTGCACAATTGGGCATCGGGCCAAGGCATTAAATTTATAGAGAATTTGGATTTAATAAAAAATAAAGAGGTTGTTGAACGCTACCAAGAAGAAGTCGAAATTTTTAATGCTTCGCTAGATAAAGCTATGAAAATAAAACAATTTGCTCTGGTCGCTCGGTCGTGGACTACCGAAACTGGTGAGCTTTCTGCTACGCTTAAATTAAAACGAAAAGTGGTAACTAAAATCTACGCAAAGCGTATTGAGTTTGTTTTTGGACACTCAAAAGACGAGGGCTTTGTAGAATAGATTACAAATGAGTTCTAAAAAAAATAACAAAAAATAGACTGTATTTTACTTCACAATAATTCGTTCAATAAAAATCTCTTCTATAGGAATGACCTTCAAGAAGTAAACCCCAGCACCGAGTGCTGATAAATTAATATTCTCTTTTTGATTTTGCACTCTATTTTGGAACACTATTTCCCGAAAAAGACCTGTGATTTCTAGACGCTTAACATTTTGTATAGATTGAAAATCTATTATAACTTTCCCTGCTGTGCGTGATTACTGGGGCGTAATCATAAAAATCATATCCTGCTATATTGTCTAAACAAATGGTAAAGCTAGCACGGTATCACCTTTGATATACAGAAATAAAGTGGGCTGGCGATTAAAAGAGAAATCTTATTTTTTATTTTTACAATTGTATTTTAAAATAAGTACTAGGGTACTTTGTTACCTTAATACTACATTCGTGCCAAGAAAGTTGCACGGGTTTGTGCGATTTTTATTAAGTATTGAGCTTGATTATTCCTTAAGAAATGCTAGCTTACAAAAATTGTTTCGGGCAAATTGTTAATTAAATTTAACTCTATTGCTTTTTTATATAGGTGTTTTATCGCTTTTTTGCCTTCTTTGCCCAAATCAATTGAAAATTTATTGACATAGAGTTCGATGTGTTTGTGCATAATATTGCTATCCATTTCTTGTGCAAATTGGCGGATATATGCTAAACTTGATGCTGGGTTCTGGTAGGCATACTCTATACTTTTTCTTACTAATCGGTTTACTTTTAGTTGGATTTCTTTGGGCAGACTTCTGTTTACAACTATCCCGCCTAGCGGGATATGAGTTCCTGTTAGTTGGTCCCACTCTTCGCCTAAATCAACAATTTTTAGTAAGCCTTTTTCTTGGTAGGTAAATCGGTTTTCATGGATAATTAACCCAGCATCAATTTCATTATCAAGAATTGCAGGTTCTATATCCGAAAATAGGTATTCTTTTTTTTGTTTAGCATCAGGAAATAAGATGCTTAATAGTAAATTTGCAGTGGTGTTTTCGCCCGGTATTGCAATCTTAACATCAGCTAATTCGTCTTTGTAAATTTTCCGTTTGCTGATAAGTAGGGGCCCGTTATTTTTTCCTAAGGCACTTCCTGCATCGAGCAGTAGGTAGTGCTTGGCGGCATGTGCGTAGGCGTGGAAGCTTAATTTTGTAATATCTGCCTGTCCTGCTAGTGCAGCTTTATTTAGTGCTTCAACATCTGCCAAAAGGACTTCAAATTTAAGCCCTTCGGTGTCAATTTTATGATGCACCAAAGCATCGAAAATAAATGTGTCGTTGGGGCAGGTGGAAAAACCGAGTGTTAGTGTCATGGCAGTATTGTGTATCGTTGGTTTATTTTTTCTTGTTTTTC
>CAMZKQ010000036.1 GCA_947311265.1 uncultured Chlorobiota bacterium
ACTACTGTGCAACCGCAACTCGTTCTTGTTTTTCTAATAATTAAATCCGACTTGCCAGTATTTTTAAATTTAAAGATATGTTCTATTACATCGCCTTCATTTATTGTTCCGAAGGAGTATTCTGTACCATTTAAAAAAGTTATAGCAGGAGGGTTAGCGACTTGCTCTGGCGTAAAATGTTCCTTAATTGTAGCACTTACTGTAAGCCTATTGTGTTGGTTGTAAACTCCATTTTGTACCATGTTTAAGCGGTCGTTTACATAGTCCCAGTCTTCTTTTTTTGTGGCATCAAAAGTAATAGTAATTATGCCTGTTTGGTTGGGGTTCAATGTTTCAGGAGTTGTTTTTACAGTAATGTGCGAAGGCAGTGGGCGTTTATCAAAAGTAATGGTTACAGGCTTGTCCGAAATATTAATGATTTCAACCGTTTTGCTTTTTGTTTCATTACTAAGCATTTTTCCGAAGCTAATATTGCTTGTTTTCATTCGGATATTTTCTAGCAAATAGCGATATTCATCTTTTACAGTTAGTTTTTTTGGCACAACATCGCCCGTTATGTGTAGTGTAATGGGGCTATTATCAGCGCTAGAAGTTACGGTTATTGATTTGTTAAATTTGCCCGGGCGGTTGTACGGATTGTACTCTGCACTTACAAAACCTTTCCCTCCCGGGGCTACAGGCTGGCGGCTCCAGTCTGGTGTAGTGCAGCCACAAGAGGCTTTTACTTGCTGTATTATAATGGGCTCTGCACCAGTATTAGTAAATATAAATTTATGCTTGGCTTTGCCACCATCTTCTTGCAGTTTTCCGTAATCGTGTGCTTGGCTATCGAAAGTCATGTGTGCAGTTTGCGTTTGTGCAAATGCGGTATTTCCCATAAGGAAAATAGCTAAAATAAAGGGTAAGATTGTTTTTCTCATAATGTTAAATATTTTATTTTGAACTGTATGTAAAACGCAAATTTAAAAGATTTTATTTTAGATACTAATTTTTTTTGAAAATTCATCTTAATTATTTTGCTATTACTTAAGGTTATCAACTTTATGCTAGCTATTTTTACATAAAATTTATAGGCACTAAAATATAACTCAGGTTTGGATACTTAATTAGCTAAATATAAGGTAACTAGCTTTATTGAAATTTAAAAACAGACTCAAACCTTTACTTTTTAGAGTAGGTTCATTAATTTATTACTGAGAATAAAAATAGTGCAGTATATTTATTTTATCAATGAAAATCAATACTTTAAGCTTAGATATTTCCCTTATTATTTAAAAAAGTTAAAAGCACTTAAAAGTAAACTTTGCTTTTATTTAAAATTATTGAAATTATTATTACATTTGCCTGTTATGCCAAGCAAAATTATGCAGACCATGAAGAACCCTAACCCGCAGTTTGAAATAGATGCCCTTCGCCAAGAAAATGAAGCGTTAAAAAAAGAGCTCGAGATACTAAATAAAGCAGATGTAAAACCCGACTGCAAGGATTACCAAAAGCTATTTATGAGCCTATCTGTGGGGATATTAATTTTTGATGAAGACTTTATTATAAGGGAAGCTAATAATAAAATGTGTGAAATTTTTCAGGTAGATAGGAATTTTATCATTGGAAAAGGCATAAATAAAATGGAAGAGAATAAAGTAATGGCCGCTTTTCGTAAAACAAAAAATGGAGTTTCAGGCTTTTATGAAGGAGAATATATTACAAAAAGTGGACTAAAAACCTACATTTCTGCTGAAATAAACCCTTACATATTTTCCGAAAATGGACGGCAAATAAAAGGAGGCATTGCTACAATTATTGATATTACTGATAATAAGATGGCAGAAAATGCAGTAAATAAATCATTTGCGACATTCCAAACCGTCTTAATGAACCTTAAAACTGCCGTTTACTGTGTCGATGCACATACGCATGAGGTTTTATTTATGAATACAAAATCGCTTGAAATATTTGGTAATCAAACGGGCAAAGAATGTTGGAAAGCCCTCTACCCAAAAAAAATAAAAATTTGTGCAAAATGTTCATTATCAATATTTTCAAATAAAAATAAAACCAAAGATACCTTCTTAAAACGAAAAGATATTTGGCTAAGCCACTCCGACACCTATATTGAATGGATTGATGGCAGACAGGCCATTTTGGTAACGGCTGAAAATATTACCGAAACAAAGAGAGCAAGAAGTGTAATCGAAAACCAGAACAAGCAACTAGAACAGAGCCTTAGCACATCAATTGAGCAGTACCAAAAAATAAACCTACTGGCCAAGCAGCTTAAAGAAGATGCCGAAACTAAAGATAGAATTTTCTCTATTATTGGGCACGACCTACGGGGGCCAATGGGCAATATTAAAAACTTGCTAGACCTTGTTATTACTGATTTTGACAACTTCTCTAAACAACAAATATTTGGATTTATAGACCCTATAAGGCACTCGGCAGGGACAGCCTATATATTGTTAGAAAACCTCCTGCATTGGGCAAAAAGCCAAATAGGAATAATAAAATTTGAGCCAGAAGCCATCGCATTAAGCGATGTTATAGAAGAAACTGTTTCGCTTATTTCGGCAGCGGCAAACAGTAAAAATATCACACTCGATTTTGAAGACGAAAATGATTTTATTATTTATGCCGATGAAAATATGATAAATGCCATTTTTAGAAACTTGGCAGGAAATGCAGTAAAATTTACGCCTTCGGGCGGTAAAGTTTCCATTTCGACCAAAAAAGTAATTAACAAAGGCATAGTCAATGTAGAAATTACAGTAAAAGATACAGGCATTGGTATCTCAAAAGAAAACATCAAAAAGATGTTTGATAAAGAGCAATACTTTACCACCTATGGCACAAAAAATGAGAAAGGCTCTGGGTTAGGCATGATACTTTGCAAAGAATTTACAGAGCGACACAGCGGCAGCATAAAAGTACAAAGCACTGAAAACAAAGGGAGTGTATTTACAATCTCGCTTCCCGAAAAAAAACACAAAGCAATATTATAACCTTTGACGTAACGGTTCTATGACATTTAATAAACAATCATACATACAATTATATATCCTATTTTGCATATTTTTGGCGATA
>CAMZKQ010000037.1 GCA_947311265.1 uncultured Chlorobiota bacterium
ACTTCCGGTGCTTTAATTTCTATTAAGCGTTTTAAACGGTTATTTCGGATAATAACTCGCCTATATAAGTCGTTTAAATCGGAAGTTGCAAAACGTCCACCATCAAGTGGCACAAGTGGTCGTAATTCTGGTGGAATTACAGGCACAACTTTTACAATCATCCATTCTGGCTTATTGATGCCTCGGGACTCTCGTAGGGCCCCAATGACTTGTAGGCGTTTTAGTGCATCATTTTTTCTTTGCTGTGAGGTTTCTGTATTTGCTTTGTGGCGAAGTGTTATTGAAAGCTCGTCTAGATCTACCCTTTGTAATAAATCAAACAAGGCTTCTGCTCCCATTTTAGCGATAAATTTTTGAGGATCGCTATCGTCCAAATGCTGATTTTCTCGAGGCAGAGCATCTGCAATTTCCCAGTATTCTTCTTCTGTAAGAAAGTCTAAATCAGCCACTCCATTTTCTTCTGCCGCTCCTGCTTGTACCACTACATACCTTTCGTAGTATATAATTGTATCTAATTTTTTTGTAGCTAGCCCTAATAAATACCCTATTTTATTGGGTAAAGACCTAAAATACCAGATATGTGCAACAGGGACAACAAGGGAGATGTGTCCGGTGCGTTCTCTTCTTACTTTCTTTTCAGTAACTTCTACCCCACAACGGTCGCAAACTATGCCTTTGTATCTGATGCGTTTGTATTTTCCGCAGTGGCATTCATAGTCCTTGGTTGGGCCAAAAATACGTTCGCAAAAAAGGCCATCTCTTTCGGGCTTATACGTTCTGTAGTTAATGGTTTCAGGTTTTAATACCTCTCCACTAGAGCGTTCTAAAATTTCTTCTGGGGAAGCTAAACTGATTAATATTTTTGAAAAATCGCTTCTGTTTTTATTGGATCTTCTGAATGCCATATTCTTAAAAAGCTATTAAATTGATGATAAGCACAATGTGCTATTTTTATTAAAATATGTACGGAAAATAATTCGTATTATCGTTTTTTAACAGGAAAAGCGAATTTAAAAAATTCGCATAATTCCTATTAATATATTAGTCTAGTTTTATACTAAGCCCTAGTCCTCGTAGTTCGTGTAAAAGCACATTAAATGATTCTGGAATACCTGGTTTTGGAAGTGGCTCTCCTTTAACAATTGACTCATAGGCCTTAGCACGCCCAATTACATCATCTGATTTTACAGTAAGTATTTCTTGTAAAATATTTGCAGCACCAAAGGCTTCTAGTGCCCAGACCTCCATTTCACCAAAACGTTGCCCACCAAACTGTGCTTTACCACCGAGTGGTTGCTGGGTAATAAGCGAGTAGGGGCCTATTGAACGGGCGTGCATTTTATCATCTACCATGTGCCCTAATTTTAGCATATAAATTACACCTACGGTTGCAGGCTGATCGAAACGTACGCCTGTACCTCCATCGTAGAGGTAGCTTTTCCCAAAGCGAGGCACGCCAGCTTTATCTGTATATTCAGTAATTTGGTCTAGTGAAGCACCATCAAAAATAGGGGTTGCGAAATTAACTCCTAGTGTAATTCCTGCCCAGCCTAAAACCGTTTCATAAATCTGCCCTAAGTTCATCCGAGAGGGTACGCCTAGTGGGTTGAGTACAATATCTACAGTTGTTCCATCTTCTAAGTAAGGCATATCTTCATCACGAACAATTCTTGCAACAATACCTTTGTTTCCATGGCGTCCGGCCATTTTATCGCCGACTTTTATTTTTCTCTTTTTAGCGATATAAACTTTAGCCAATTTAATGATTCCTACTGGCAACTCATCGCCTACAGAGATATTATATTTTTTTCTGCGTTGTATGCCTTCAATTTCTTTGTGTGCCGATACGAAGTTATGAAGCAGCTGCTTGATAAGCTCATTTTTTTTCTTATCAGTAGTCCATTTACTTGGGTTGATATTTAAAAAATCGAGTTCTTGAAGTAGCTTTAATGTAAATTTAGTGCCTTTTGGTATGACTTCTGCATTATAATAATCCTTAACGCCTTGCGAAGTTTTCCCATTGACAAGAATAAAAAGTTTATCGACCAAGCGTCCTGTTAGCTCAATCACTTTTCTGCCCATTTCCTCTTCAATTTTAGCAATAAGTGGCTTATCGGCATTTTTTGCCAATCTGTCTTTCATTGAGCGCGAGAAAAGTTTTTTGTCAATCACCACTCCAAATAGCGAAGGAGAAGCTTTTAGGGAGGCATCTTTTACATCGCCTGCTTTGTCTCCAAAAATGGCTCGGAGTAATTTTTCCTCTGGCGATGGGTCGGACTCTCCTTTTGGAGTAATTTTACCTATAAGGATGTCCCCTGGTTTTATATGTGCTCCAATTCTAATAATTCCATTTTCGTCTAGGTTTCGAGTAGCCTCTTCGCTAACATTAGGAATATCTGCGGTTAGTTCTTCTACTCCACGTTTAGTATCCCTCACTTCTAATATATACTCGTCGATATGCACCGAGGTAAATACATCATTACGCACTACTTTTTCAGAGATTACGATAGCATCTTCAAAGTTGTAGCCTTTCCAAGGCATAAATGCTACTTTTAGGTTTTTTCCTATGGCAAGTTCTCCGCCTTTAGAGGAGTAGCCTTCGGTTAGGATTTGTCCTTTTTTTACTTTGTCCCCTTTATCTACAGTTGGCAAAAGGTTTAAGCAAGTATTTTGATTTGTTTTTCTAAACTTAGGAATTATATACCTTTTAGTATCGTCGTGGAAGCTGACAAAGCGGTCATTCTCGGATCTTTCGTAACGGATTAGAATTTCGTTCGCATCAACGTATTCAACAATACCGTCTGCTTCTGCCGTGACTAGTACTCTTGAATCTTGTGCAACGTTAGCTTCAATTCCTGTTCCGACTACTGGTTCTTCAGAGATAAGTAGTGGGACTGCTTGGCGCATCATATTTGAGCCCATCAATGCACGGTTGGCATCATCGTGTTCTAAGAATGGGATTAATGAAGCGGCTATAGATGAGATTTGATTGGGTGCAACGTCCATCATGTCCACTTTATCTTTTTCGATAAAAGGGAAATCGCCATCGGAACGGGATTTAATGTTACTTGCATCAAACGCTCCATTATCTTTAATTGGTGCATCAGCCTGAGCAATTACTTTTGCCTCCTCGTCCTCCGCACTATAGTATTTTAAGCCTTCATCAGTAATATCAACAACACCTTTGTTTACAGTTCTATAGGGGGTTTCTATAAACCCGAGTCTATTAATTTTTGCAAAAACACAAAGTGAGGAAATTAGCCCAATATTTGGCCCCTCAGGGGTTTCGATTGGGCAAAGTCTGCCGTAGTGTGTGTAGTGAACATCACGGACTTCAAACCCTGCCCGTTCTCTGGATAGCCCGCCAGGCCCAAGGGCTGACATTCTTCTTTTATGGGTCATTTCAGCCAAAAGGTTGGTTTGGTCCATAAATTGGGAAAGTTGGTTTGTGCCAAAAAATGAATTGATTACCGAAGAAAGTGTTTTAGCATTAATTAAATCAATTGGAGTGAAAACTTCGTTATCTCTAACATTCATTCTTTCTCTAATTGTTCTGGCCATTCTTGCCAGTCCTACGCCAAACTGGTTGGAGAGTTGCTCGCCAACAGTTCTTACCCGCCTATTGCTGAGGTGGTCAATATCATCAACATCAATTTTAGAGTTAATCAGCCTAATCAAATACTTGATAATTTGGATAATATCCTCTCTTGTAAGTATTCTTACGTCGTTTGATGTTTCTTGTTTTAATTTTTTATTTATTCTGTAGCGTCCGACTTCTCCTAAATCGTAGCGTTTGTCTGAAAAGAATAATTTATCAATTACGTCTCTGGCAGTGGCTTCATCGGCAGGATCAGAATTTCTTAATTGCCTATATATATAAAGTACGGCTTCTTTTTCAGAGTTACAAGGGTCTTTTTGTAATGTGCTGTAAATAATAGCATAATCAATGGTACTTTGTGTACTTTTATGTAAAAGTATGGTTTTGCTTCCAGAATCTACAATGCGTTCAATATGCTCATTTTCTAGTACTGTTTCTCGGTCAATGATAACTTCATTACGCTCAATAGATACCACTTCACCAGTATCTTCATCAACAAAATCTTCAATCCAAGTTTTTAGTACTCTTGCTGCTAATCGCCTGCCAATTACTTTTTTAAGCCCTGTTTTGGAGACTTTTACTTCATCGGCAAGGTCAAATATTTCTAGAATATTTTTGTCGCTTTCGTATCCAATAGCACGTAAAAGTGTAGTTACTGGCAATTTCTTTTTTCTATCAATATAGGCGTACATTACATTATTGATATCCGTTGCAAATTCAATCCATGAGCCTTTGAAAGGGATTACACGTGCAGAGTATAATTTTGTACCATTGGCGTGAGTGCTTTGCCCAAAGAATACGCCTGGCGAACGGTGTAATTGTGAAACGACAACACGTTCTGCCCCGTTGATAACAAAAGTTCCACGAGGGGTCATGTAGGGTACTGTTCCTAGATATACATCTTGAATAACAGTATCAAAATCTTCGTGGTCTGGGTCTGTGCAATATAGTTTTAATTTTGCTTTAAAGGGCACACTAAATGTGAGTCCTCTTTCGATACACTCTGTAATGGAGTACCTTGGGGGATCAACAAAATAATCAATAAACTCTAGTACGAAATTATTACGAGTGTCAGTGATTGGGAAGTTTTCGTTGAAAACTTTATGTAATCCTTCTCTTTTTCGTTGCTCGGGAGTAGTATTGAGCTGAAAAAAATCTTGGAAAGATTTTAACTGAATTTCCAAAAAATCGGGATAATCCAATTTTAATTTTGTGGAAGCAAAATTTATTCTAACTTTTTCTGATGACATTTATTTGATTTTAAAGTATGCTAACAAAGTAATACACAAAAAGGTTTAGGGCAAAATTATGCCCTAAACCTATTGATAAAAAACAGATTTGTTTTTATTTCAATTCAATTTCAGCTCCAACTTCCTCTAATTGAGCCTTTAAGGATTCAGCTTCCTCTTTGCTTACTTTTTCTTTAATTGGGCATGGTGCAGAGTCCACTAGTGCTTTTGCATCTTTAAGACCTACGCTAGTCAGTTCTTTTACTGCTTTTACCACTTTGAGTTTTTGTCCGCCGGCGGCTTTCAAAATCACATCAAACTCGGTTTGTTCAGCCTCTGCTCCTTCATCGCTTCCTGCTGCTGGTCCTGCAATTGCAACTGCTGCTGCTGCTGGCTCTATACCATACTCATCTTTTAAGATGTCAGCTAATTCTTTTACTTCTTTGACGGTTAGATTAACTAACTCCTCAGCAAATTTTTTTAGGTCTGCCATTTTGTATTATTCTTGATTTTTGTTAATTACTTATTTATTTGTTAGGGTTTCTAGCAGGCCGTGAAGCGTGTTTTGCCCTGATTGTAGTCCTGAAATAACCGCTTTGGCTGGGGATTGTAATAGACCTATCACATCTGCGATAAGTTCGTCTCTAGATTTAATAGAAACGAGTTCGCTTACTGCATCGTCGCCAATATATATTCCTTCTTCTACATACGCTGCTTTAAGCAACGGTTTGTCGTTTGTTTTCCTAAACGCCTTGATTAGTTTTGCTGGTGCATTTCCTGTTTGTGTAAACATAACAGAAGTAGAACCCACTAAGCTTTCAAAAATGCCTTCTAGTTCTTTTTCCGAACGTTCAAAAGCTTTTTTTAACAAGGTGTTCTTGGTAACAATTAACTCAATATCGTCTTTGAAACAAGCACGCCGTAAGGCACTTGTGTCAGAAGCATTCAATCCTGATATATCAGTAATATACACGTGGTTTGAACTGTTAACTTTTTGAGTTAAATTGTCAATTATCAGATTTTTATCCTCTTTTGTCATAATTGAAATTTTACAGTTTAAATTCTTAGTACCACATTATATCGACTTAACGTCAATCTGAATACCTTTACTCATTGTGCTAGACATAAAGACACTTTTCATATAAGTACCTTTAGATGAAGCTGGTTTAAGTTTGGTGATAGTTTGCAAAAATTCTCTTGCATTATCAACAATTTTTTCAGGAGAAAAAGAGGCTTTTCCGATAGAGGCATGGATAATTCCAAACTTATCTACTTTAAAGTCAATTTTTCCTTGTTTTACCTCTTTAACCGCTTTTGCAACATCCATTGTTACAGTTCCACTTTTAGGGTTTGGCATAAGGCCTCTTGGCCCTAGTACTCTCCCTAATGGTCCAACTTTGGACATTACAGGTGGCATTGTAACAACAACGTCAAAATCTGTCCACCCGCCTTTAATTTTAGTGATGTACTCATCGAGGCCAACATAATCTGCACCAGCAGCTTCTGCGTCTTGTGCCTTGTCTGGCGTACATAAAACTAAAACACGAATGTCTTTTCCTGTGCCGTGTGGTAAGGAAACAACACCTCTAACCATTTGATTTGCTTTTCGAGGATCGACTCCAAGTGCAACGTCTAAATCAATAGACGCATCAAAATTTGTAGTTGTTATTTCTTTAACTAAGGCAGCAGCATCGGTTAAAAGGTAAGATTTACCAGCTTCAATTTTCTCAGCGGCTTTCTTTTGTTTTTTTGTAATTCTTGCCATTTAAAATTAATTGAAGATTAATATTACTTACCCAGGAAACTCACCACTAATGGTTATTCCCATACTTCTGGCAGTGCCAGCAATCATTTTCATTGCAGATTCGACTTTAAAAGCGTTTAAATCCGCCATTTTGTCTTCTGCAATAACTTTTACCTGTTCCCAAGTAATAGATGCGACTTTATCTCTGTTTGGTTCGGCCGAACCAGACTTTAATTTAGCAGCCTCTAATAACTGCACAGCAGCCGGAGAAGTTTTTGTTACAAAATCAAAAGATTTATCTGCATAAACCTTAATCTCAACAGGGATTACCTTACCCGCCTTAGATTGAGTTCTGGCATTAAATTGCTTACAGAATTCCATGATATTGACTCCTGCAGCACCTAATGCTGGACCAACCGGAGGCGAAGGATTGGCAGCCCCGCCGGCTATTTGTAATTTTACTATTTTTGAAACTTCTTTTGCCATTTTTTAAATATTATTGTGAAATGTCGTAAATTGGAAGCACGTCATTTTCGTAACAGCCTTTTTTTAATTAAATTATTCTTTTATTACATGAATAAAACTAAGGTCTAGTGGTGTTTTTCGTCCGAAAATTTTAACCATAACTTTTAGTTTCTTTTTTTCATTATTGACCTCTTCAATCACTCCTGAAAAGTTATTGAATGGGCCTTCTATTACTTTTACAGTATCGCCCACAAAGTATGGTACAGATATTGCTTCATCGGACTCTGCTAATTCATCGACTTTACCTAGTATTCGGTTCACCTCGGCTTGCCTAACAGG
>CAMZKQ010000038.1 GCA_947311265.1 uncultured Chlorobiota bacterium
ATCGCTGTATTTTTGCATAAATTCTTGACCTTCGGGGCTGTTTTGTTCTTGTTTCGTCATCAAAATACCGTTGGCTACATTTATGAGTTTTTGGATAAAATAGTCCACATTTGAGTTGCCTTGTTCTTCGGTCATAATGTTTTTTGCCATATCTGTCAGCATATTTCCAAAAAACGGGTATCCTTGTGTCCATTCAATTCTTTGTTTGTATTCGGTATCTTCTCGTTTCACGGAAAGTTTACCATTGAGAATTTGAAAAGTTTTTGTTTCGGGGTCGCCGTCAAGTTTTTGTCCTTCGGGGTTTTGTGGGGTTGTAAATTCATTGAAGTTTGCAACAAGTTTATCATTAGAAAAGGCTTTTTTGGGTGTTTTTATTTCTGTTTTGTCTTTTGGGCTATCTGGGTTTAAATATTTTGCCAAGTTTTTGGCTGTGGCGGTGGTAGTTGTAAGCAATAAACCTGCTCCAATAAGTGTGTTTCTTGCGAATTTTTTGAGTTTGTCCATTTTTATAGAAATTAAAGGTTAAAAACGATATTTTTTGCAAAGATACGAAAAATATTTTGGTTTAATCGTTTCAAAATGGTTATTTGGGGTTAGCTATAACACATTATTAGGCAACAATTTTTGATTACTTTTTATTATAGAATCAACCACAATTACCTTATTATCATAACAATACCACAAATAAAAAGGGGTGTAACTCGCTTTTTGACGTAATATACCGTACCATTTATCACTAATACTTTTAAGCGAATCTTTACTATTGTAATTAGGTAAAATTTGAAACTTTCCTACAGAAAAAAGTAGCTCTAACTCTTTGTCCATTTTAGGCAGCTTTCTGCCTGAAATCTCAATGTAACTTGTATCGCTAGGGAAGGTTAATTTTACCCGCCTGTTACTGTAAAATGCAACTCTTTTTTTTATGGTTTTTGCGTTTTTAAGCAACTCTTTTTTTGATATAGATTTATTTTCAAAACGATAAATTTGCTTTTGCGAAACCCCTAATATTGAAAAACAAAAGCTAAGAAAAAAAACAAGAGTAAATTTTAAATATCTCATAATTAAAGTTTTATAAGCAAAATTGAAATAATTGACAGTACAATTACAATAGCATTTTTTACAGTAAATTTTTCTTTAAATACCCAAACAGAAAGTATTACCGGAATGATAAACGCATTGGAAGATATACCTTGTATCAGCGAAAGCGGTCCTGTTTCAAACGCCATAAGTACTAAAAAGTAGCCTCCAAAATTTAATACTCCGGCAATAAGTCCAAAGTAAAAAATCTTTTTTTTATCGCTTTTAGGCGACTTGTCCTTTCTATAAAACGTTCGCCCAATAATTGTGGTATATATAAACACAAGCCCATAGGATACAAAAATATAATTTAACTTTGGCACTTCCGACGAGGCATACTTCCCTGCCAGCATAGAAAACGATGTGGCTACTGCCCCCAAAAGAGCAAAAAGCAAGCCTTTATATTGCAACTTTTTATCTATCCCAACAGCGTCTTGCCTTATATTTAAGCTAATAAATGCCAGTACGGCAAACGATAGCACAATCCCGCTCCATTCCCTAAATGTTGGGCTATCGCCAAACAAAAAGATAGCATAAATAATCAATAGCACCGAATTTAATTTCCCCACAGGGAATGCAAACGAAGTCGGTATATACCTCAACGACTGTATTTTAACAATACTGCCCAAGCCAAAAAATGCAGAATTTATACCTGCAAAAAACAAAATATCTTGCCAGTTTACAAACTCACTTTTAAAAACAATTATCAATACAAAAGAAATGATAGTAACCGTAGCCGCCGAAATATTTATAATATTATGGCTTGGTAGCTTATGCACCGCAGCAGCTTTATAAGTGAAATTTATTACTCCGTAAATAATGGTCGATGCCATTGTGTAGGCAAACCAATGCGAATTTTCTGCAATCATGCGTTTTGTTTTAGGGCGACAAAATTATATATTTGTAGCTTAGTTACGAATATTTCAGTACTTATATTTTCACGAAAACAAAAAGTATATAATGGTAGATTTTTCAGCAGCAGAACTTAGCCAAGTTATTGTGCATAAAATAGGCAATAAAACCGAAGACGAAGGCATCATTTTTTCAGAAAAAGAAATCTCGCTCGAAGACGAAAATTTAAGAGAAATACTCTTGCATTATTTCCTATCCTCTTTTAAAGAGCATATATTTCATAATTTTGTGCATGAAGCAGATATTAATCTAAACGAAGTTTACAACTACTCCTGCAAAATATTTGATAACCCAACAGAGTTTGAACCACAAGCCAAAAATATTGCGAAGCACCTCTACGAAAACTCGAACCACCCCAAAATAAAAGGCGGCGAATTTTATGTATGTATCCTAAAAAACTGCATGCTCGATGACGAAATTGCCGATGCAATAGGGATTTTTAAAACCGAAAATAAAGACACCTACCTTAAAGTAAATGAAAAAAATAGAATATTCGACCTAAAAGCAGAAGACGGCATCAATATAAAAAAACTAGACAAAGGTTGCCTAATTTTCAACACCGAACGAAAAAACGGTTTCATTAGCTCAATTGTAGATACAGTAAGCAAAAGCAAAGAAGCAGCACGCTATTGGAAAGACGATTTCTTGGCCGTTGAGCCAAGAGAGGACGACTACTTTCATACCAAAAACTACATGGCAGTATGCAAAGCATTTTCGGAAAAAGGCATTGAAAATATCGACCGCACCGACACTATTGCCCTAAAAGACGACACGATGAAGCACTTTGCTGAAACGGAAAATTTCAGTACCGAAGAGTACGAAAAAGAAGTGTTAGTAAACCCAGAAGCCATCGAAATTTTTAAAGATTTTAAGCAAAACTACGAAGAAGACCACGGTATAAAACTAAACAATGAGTTTTCGGTATCCGAAAATGCGGTAAAAGAAAACAAGAAAAAATTTAAAAGCATCCTTAAACTCGATAAAAACTTCACTGTTTATGTACATGGCAAACCCCAACTTATGGTAAAAGGTTTCGATAATACAATAGGCAAAAATTTCTACACTTTTTATTTCGATGAAGAAAAATAAGAAGCAATGCTACTTGGCAAATTAACTAACACAACTAAAATTGGAAACGGAAACCCACCAACAAGAACAGGAAAATCCCAATAAGGTAAAAAAAATGCTTAGGCAAATAAAACCTCGCCAAATGATTTACCCAATCATAATTGGGCTAGGCGTTGCAGCATGGCTACTCTACAGCCAGCTCAATGGGCAGGATATACCATACGAACATTTACAACTTACAAAATATGCCGCCTTTTGGCTTAGCCTTGCTTTTTTATTTATGATTTTCCGAGACATTGGCTATATGATACGCCTGCGTATCCTTGCCGAAAATAAAATTACTTGGCGGCAAACTTTTCGTGTAATCATGCTTTGGGAATTTACATCTGCCGTTACCCCATCGGTAGTAGGCGGTACCAGCCTAGCCATTTTATTTATCCACAAAGAAAACATTAGCGTAGGAAAAAGCTCGGCAATAGTAATGGCAACCGCCTTTCTGGACGAGCTATATTTTGCCCTTATGTTCCCCTTACTCCTAATATTTGTTAGTAGCACCGAACTTTTTTCGGGTGGCGACAACGGCGTAGGCACAATTAATTTAGACAACGAATTTTTCTATTTTGCAGTAATTGGATACTCACTAAAATTAGTTTACATGCTATTTATTGCATACGGGCTATTTATAAACCCCCAATTTATAAAAAAAATAATCCTCCTAATTTTCAAACTTCCACTATTGCGAAGAAAGAAACAGGCCGCCCAAAAAGCTGGCAACGAAATAATATCAAGCTCAAAAGAGCTAAAAGGAAAACCCTTCAAATTTTGGCTAAAAGCCTTCTTAGCTACATTCCTATCATGGACAGCCCGCTACTGGGTCGTAAATGTAATGTTTCTAGCCTTTTTTATATTTAAAAAAAGCCACATCTTACTCTTTGCCCGCCAACTCGTAATGTGGATAATGATGCTCGTAAGCCCAACCCCCGGAGGCAGTGGATTTTCAGAATTTGTATTTTCAGAGTACCTTGGCGATTTCCTCCCCCCCGTTGCCGGGATAGCAGTAATTATGGCCGTTGTTTGGCGACTATTTACCTACTACCCCTACCTCTTCGTTGGGGCAGTAGTTGTACCGAAGTGGATAAAAAGCAAATTTTCAGACTAAATTTTAACCAAAATACAATGAAAAACATAACAGAGCTATTCCTTTCCGCAGCCAGCAAATTCCCCAATAATATTGCCATTATAGAAAAAGACAAAAAAATAAGCTACCAAGATTTAAAAACACAGGTAGAACAAACCGCCGCATACTTTCTTAAAAAAGGCATTCGCCAAGGCGATAGGGTGTTGATATTTGTGCCCATGAGTATTGATTTATACCGCATTGTACTAGCCCTTTTTTACATTGGAGCAGCAGCCGTTTTTCTGGACGAATGGGTCTCTAAAAAACGCATGGAAATATGTTGCAATATTGCCCAATGCCAAGGTTTTTCAGGGATTTTTAAAGCCCGAGTTATAGCCCTTTTCTCTTCCGAACTAAGAAAAATACCCGTAAAAACAGGCACAAAATTTTCTACCGAAAATAAGGCAAAGTTACAAGAAGTTGATGCCCAGCAAACCGCCCTTATCACATTTACAACAGGCAGTACAGGCACACCAAAAGCCGCCGATCGCTCGCACAACTTCCTAAAAGAACAATTTAATGCCCTACTAGACGAAATAAACCCACAGCCCGAAGATATTGATATGACCGTTTTACCTATCGTACTTTTTGTTAATTTAGGCATTGGTTGTACCTCCGTAATTGCAAATTACAATGGCAGTAAACCAGACACTCTCGACCCCGAAAAAATTATAAAGCAAATAAAAAAACACAAAATTAACAGAATAACTGCATCGCCATTTTTCATAAAAGCAATGGCTAAAAAAATGCTTGCCCACAAAATAAAACTCCCAACAGTAAGCAAAATTTTCACAGGAGGAGCACCTGTTTTTCCTGCCGAAGCAGAACTTTATAAAGCCGCTTTTCCAAGTACACTTTCAACCATAGTTTATGGCTCTACCGAATCCGAGCCAATCAGTAGCATTAAAGTAACAGATTTACTAAGCCAATTTAAAAACGTCAGTACCAATGGATTGGCAGTTGGTAAAATTTATCACAAAACCGAATTAAGTATTATAAAAATAGTTGATAAAGAAATTTCAGTAGCCTCTGAAAATGAGTTGGCTAAATTAGAAATTTCGCCAGGCGAAATAGGCGAAATTATAGTAACAGGGCCCCACGTCCTAAAAAATATTTTAATAACGAGCCAGCTTTTAAACGAAGCAAAATAATTACAAACCAAAAAATTTGGCACAGAACAGGCGACAGCGGGCAACTAGTAAACCAGCAACTTTTCCTTACTGGGCGATGCGGGCAACTAATAAATAACAACGGAAAAATAATTTCGCCATTTATCTACGAAAACATTTTACAAGAAATAAAAGGCGTATCTATTGGTACAATTCTAAAAATAAAAACAGAACTTATTATTATTATCGAGCCTTTGCCAAATTTTAATGAAACAGAAGTCAGAGCAAGTATCAAAAAAGAAAATCTAGATTTTGATAGCATTATTTTTATAAAAAAAAATACCCCGAGACCCTAGGCACAACTCCAAAATTGATTACACAAAATTGAGCCTAATGTTTTAAGTCATATTATTCAGAAAGTCATTTTAAGTTACCATAAATTTTAATACCTTTGCTTTATAATCATTCGTTTTAACACATAAAACCACAAGAATTTCAAAATGTTAGAAGACATAAAATCAGCATTTAGAAAAGGCTCGCTCTTTACAAAGCTGATATATATAAATGTAGCTTTTTTTATACCAGTATGGTTTATAGATATTTTTTTCCACTCCTTTTTGAGTTGGATTTCTGTACCCGGCACTTTCGCAGGTCTGCTCTATAAACCATGGACTCTCATTACATATATGTTTGCTCATAGTGGGTTTATCCACCTGATATTTAATATGTTATGGCTATTTTGGTTCGGCAAAATGTTTACCGCAGAGCTTCAGCAAAAACAGTTAATTTCCGTTTATTTATTGGGCGGACTTGTGGGGGCTTTATTTCACTTATCAATAAACCAATTGCTCCCGCCAGCCCACAGGGCTGGTATAATCGGCTCTTCTGGAGCAGTAATGGCCGTTGTTTTTGCCGTTGCCGCTTATAAACCCGACAAAGTGATGAACCTTGTTTTTATTGGTGAAGTAAAATTAAAATACATTGTAGCCGTTGTTTTCTTTTTGGATTTGATGGGAGCAGCAAGCAGCATGAAAACAGGGCTAGGTGGCATCGCACACATTGCCCACCTAGGCGGTGCATTCCTAGGGATTTGGTTTGGCTACGAAATGCGAAAAAATGCCAAAGACATCACAAAAGGCTTTTCAGCCTTTCTGGATACCGTATTTAGCTGGTTTCAACCTACTTCAGGCAAAAAAAACAAGAGTTTTACAGATATGAAAATTACAAAATCGCCAAAAGCAAAAAAGCAAAAGCCCAAAAGCGACTGGGAATTTAACGAATCCAAAGCAGATAATCAGGAAGAAATAAATCGAATTTTAGAAAAAATATCTGCCACTGGTTACGAAAGTTTAAGCAAAAAAGAAAAAGATTTCCTTTTCAAACAAAAAAAGTAGGTTGTAAATAATGATAAGAATAACCCACCATAGAATAAAGTGTATCGGTTGCAATTACTGTGCAGAAACCGCCCCCTCTCGCTGGATAATGAACGATAGCGACGGCAAAAGCGATTTGCTCGAAAGCAAAGACAAAAAAGGCATACACACCTGCATTACCACCGACGATGAGTACGAAGAAAATATGGTGGCAGCAGATGCTTGCCCAGTAAATATTATTCGTGTAGAAAAAATATAATTTGACAAATAGAATTGTTTTTCTAATTTTGTATGTTCCAAAATGCCGCCCCCATAGTTCAAGGGATAGAACAAGAGTTTCCTAAACTCTAGATGCAGGTTCGAGTCCTGCTGGGGGCACTTTTATTTACCGCACAAAGTGGTAAACCACTCGCCTATCCGAGCTTAAAAAAATATTTAGATTTTGGTAAAATTCTTAATTGTACGATTCAGTTCCATTGGCGATATAGTGCTTACAACACCAGTAATTAGGCTATTAAAAGAACAAGTAGAAGGGGCAAATATCCACTACCTTACAAAAAAACAATATGCAGGTATCTTGCAAAGCCACCCGCATATCGACAAAGTACACCTTCTAAGAGATGATTTTTCCGAAACTGTTGCCGAACTTAAAGATGAAATGTTCGACCATATTATCGACCTTCACAATAGCCTCCGTAGCCGAAGGCTAAAAAATGCGTTACCAGTTTATAGCCAAACTTTTAAAAAATTAAATTGGGAAAAGTGGCTTTTGGTTAATCTAAAAATCAACAAATTACCTGACATTCATATTGTTGAACGCTATGCGGCAACAGTTAATATTTTTGGAGCAACGCTAGATGGCAAAGGGCTAGACTATTACATTGCCCCCGAAGATGAAGTTAAGATTTCCGACTTGCCCCTGCCCTACCCCTCTGGCTATGTGCTTTTTGCAATAGGGGCACAGCATTTTACAAAACGATTGCCTACGGCAAAAATAATCTCCATCTGCAACAAAATTAAGCTCCCTATAATTTTAGCTGGAGGTTCTGGCGATTTTAAAACTGGGCAAGAAATTGCAAAGGCATCAACCGCTACAATTTTAAACACCTGCGGAAAATATAGCCTTTCTCAATCCGCCTCACTTGTGCAACAAGCACAAGCAGTAATCACCCACGACACAGGGCTAATGCACATTGCCGCCGCTTTTGGCAAAAAAATAATTTCAGTATGGGGCAGCACAGTCCCTCAATTTGGCATGACACCATATTTGCCCAATAAAGCCTCTAAAATTATAGAAGCCGATGTAAAATGCCGCCCTTGCTCTAAAATAGGTTTCAGCCAGTGCCCCAAAAAGCACTTCAACTGCATGCAGCAAATCAATGAGCAAGAAATTGCAGATGCGATAAATTTAGCCCAATACTAGGGGCTAAATCCCACCTGCCATATTTTCAGTGCTGCTTAAAAGAAACAAGAAGAATTGGCACATTTCAATAAAAAGTACTATTTTTGATGTAATAAGAAAAACCCAAAAATATGACACTTAGCTCAATTGAAAAAAATCACACTATTGCTAGCCAAAATATCATTAAGCAACAACTCGGCAAAGCCTTCAACTTTATAGAACAGGCACTTAATAATATCCAAAACCAAAGCATAAAAAACGAATTTAGCCAACTCAAGCAAACTTACTCGTATATGCTACATTTTGCATTTTCGGGAGCAGAAGACCCACAGCGAGATACGATTTATAAAAAAATCCAGACCGGATTATTAAAAATTAACAGCCAAATAAAAGATGCACAGCTTTGCCTAGTGCAAGGCTCACGCCTAGCTGCCGAAAAAACAATACTAAATAAACAAATTAACAAAGAGCGCCTTTCTGCGGCCTCCATTATAAAGCAAATCAGGCTATTGCCTGATACTGAAAGCCCGGTTTCAAAAGAAATTTTAATTAATAAATTATTCAATTACCTTTGGTTATCTTCAAATTTCACCCCCGAAGACAATGCCGTCCTAAAAAGCACAACTTACGACACCCAATTAAAACAGGAAGATAAAAGCCTGATTATAAGTGCAATTACCATAGGGACATTACAAAATTTCAACCTCAAAAAAATCCACCTCCTTTTTGATTTTTACAACAGCAACCAACCACAGCTTTGGCAAAGAGCATTAGCTGGTATTGCCATTACACTCACCTATTACAACGCCCAATTACATCTATACCCATCTATAAACCAAGAGATTAAAATAATTTCTAAAGATACAGATATTCAAAAATTTTCCGAAATAATATGGTTGCAATTTATAAAAATGCAAGAAACAGAGCAGATTTCAAAAAAGCTAAAAGATGAAATTTTGCCCGAAATGAAAAAATTTGGCTCTGATATTGGCGACAAACTAGATTTAGATAAAATCCTATCGGACAGTATGATAGAAGACGAAAACCCTGATTGGGAAGAAATTTTTGACGAAGCCCCAGACCTACTAGGGAAAATGGAGGAGTTCTCCGAACTTCAAATGGACGGGTCTGACGTATTTTTAAGTGCATTTTCTATGTTAAAACATTTTCCATTCTTTAATACTGCCGCCAACTGGTTCCTGCCGTTTGATACCAATAATCACCATCTAAAAAACAGCTTTAAACAAGCAAATATAGCTGATTTTGAAACACTTACAGAAGGATTAGCCCGAGCCCCATTTATCTGCAACTCCGATAAATATTCATTTTGCCTAAATATTTCCATGATGCCAGAAGCCCAACGCAGCATGATGAGCAACTTATTTAAAATGGAAAATCAGACCCATGACGAAATAGCAAAAGATAATGATTTACTAAACAAAAGTAAAGACGATAAGCACCTTATTACAAGGTATTTACAAGATATTTACCGTTTTTTTAAACTCCACCCTGTTCAAAAAGAATTTAATGATATCTTTGATAACAAATTAAATTTTTTTGAAAGTTTATTTTTTAAAACCATTGATACCGAAAAAGAAATACTCCACTTAGCCGCCCAACTCAATTTTAAAAAACAGTTTTACCTACAAGCCACCGAAGGTTTTTTACAGCTAGAGCTAGAAGGCACTAATGGTGGAAAAATATATGAAAAAATAGGCTTCGCCTTTCAGAAAAGTAAAGATTTTGAAAATGCTTATAAGTACTACAAACGTGCGGAACTTTTTGGGATAGAATCGCTTTGGATAACAAAAAAAATAGCCTTCTGCTCTCGCAAACTAAAAGATTATGGAACCGCCTTAAAATACTACCGCAAAGCAGAAAAAGAACAGCCCGATAATATGCACACCCAAGCCAATATAGGACACTGCTTACTCTACTCCGAAAAATATGAGGAGGCTCTAAATTACTATTTCAAAGTAGAATATTTCGACCCTAAAAACACTAAAATAATTAGCCCATTAGCATGGTGTTCATTTGCTGCTGGCAAACTTGATGCCGCCAAAAAATATGCCCTAAAATTAATCAAACTAAATCCTTCTGCAAACAATTATTTCAATTTAGCACACGTTCTGCTAGCCAAAGGACAAATGCAAGAAGCTGCCGACAATTACAAAAAAGGCATTTCTATTCCCAATTTTTCAGCCTTTGAAAAAAGCCTTAAAACCGATACCAAAGCCATTTCGGCAAATAATATTTCCGAAGAGCAAATAAAGCTAGTTACTGATTATCTACTTTTGCAGTAAACCCACCGACCTAAAACAACAGAATGAAAATTATCATAAAAAAAATAACACCCTTTTTATTTCTCCTTGCTTTTGCAGGAGTTTCTTGTGCACAAACGCCTTTAAAAAAGCAAAAGCACAGCCTCAACACAGCACTTATTCTCTTAAAGCACGACAAACAATTAAAAAATGCAGGTATATCATTTTATGCAGTCGATTTAAAAACGGGCGAAACAATTGCCGAGCTAAACCCCAATTTGGCACTAGCACCTGCCTCAACACAAAAGCTAATTTCTACTGCCACCGCCCTAGAAAACCTAGGGCAATACTACCGCTTCAAAACCAAATTAGAATATTCTGGAACGATAGATACAGCAACGCATATATTGCATGGCAATATAATTATTCGTGGTGGTGGCGACCCTACTTTAGGCTCTCGCTTTTTTTCCAGCACAAAAGATCACCAGTTCATGAACGATTGGACAAAAGCGATTAAAGATGCAGGTATCGACTCCATAACAGGCTCTATTATAGGCGATGCCCGTATTTATAGTGGGGATATTGTACCTGCCACTTGGTCGTGGGAAGATATG
>CAMZKQ010000039.1 GCA_947311265.1 uncultured Chlorobiota bacterium
ATAGCTAAATTTTGATTTATAACTATCTGTTAGTTCTTTAAATATTAGCCTGTTATCCTTATCCCAGACACGGTTATAAGTCTGAAAATATTTATCGTCTGCGGTGTAGTAAACTTTTTTGGTTTCGTTGTCAAACTCATCTCTTTTTTTTACTGACATTTTATAAAGCACCTCCCCTGCCCTATTGTATGTAACGGTTGCCGAGCGGTTTCCATTTTTATCAGATTTTACGACCTCTGTTTTTTTTGCCAATCCCTCTCTATTATACTCAAACACCTGAAAAGCATATTTTGGTTTATCCTCCTTATAAACAAAGATTTTTTTTTCTCTCATTTTACCTCTTGCATCATAGAGGATTTCAAGCGATACGCTACCTTTATCGTTATATTCGTAGAAAACAGATTGCACTACTTTCCCAAATCTACTCTTTGTTACTTCTTTGTTTATCAAGCCTTTATCATCATATCTTATTAATTTATTCCGTTTTTTAGCCCCAGTTTTTCCATAGTATTGAATTTTTATGGGTAAGCCTTTGGCATTAAAGTAGTGTTTTTCAATTATTTTCCCTCGCTTTGCAGGTTTTCCATAGCGGTAGGTATGCGAATAAATATTGCAAGATTTTGGTGTTGATTGTGCAAAAATAGTCGCTGAAAATAGTATGCTAAATAGAATAAAAAGGGGCTTCATTTTTGGCGTTATAAATTATTAATTACCCCAGCAATTGCGTCGTCCAACTCTTTTACAATACCTGTTAATTTATCGTTTCCGATGACCGAAAACGCAGCTGCTGGGTTAATTGCTGAAATTTCAACTTGCCCATTGGCATGCTGCTGAACAGTAACACTACAGGGCATTAGCACCCCAAGGTTGGGCTCTTGGTTTAGTGCCGAATAGGCAAAATTGGGGTTGCAAGCTCCTAAAATTACATAAGGGCGAAAATCTTTATCCAGCTTGGCTTTAAAAGTTGCCTTGGCATCAATTTTGGTCAATATGCCAAAGCCTTTTTCGGCGAGCCGCTTAGTTACTATCTCAATAGCCTCTTCAAAAGAGCTATCTATTGTTTTTGTATAAAAATAAGTCATTTTTTCAGTTTTTTTATTTGATATACAAAACTATCAATATTTATTATATCCCACAATTTTAAAGGCATTTTTGGAAATAAAATTATATTTGCCCCATTAGTTTTATATATTTGTTCTGAAAAAACAACAAAACACCATGACAAAAAAAATATTAAGTACATTAATCGCCGCCCTTAGCCTACTATTTTTAGGGAGTTCTTGTACAAAAAAATCCCCTGTGGAAGAACTTCTAAGCTACTCTGATAATATTTCTGGGCGGAAAGTAAAATACACAATTACCGTACTGCCTGCCGACAAAGTAAACAAAAACGCACTCTTTCCCGACAGTGTACATGTGAGTATGATGATGAATGACAGCTTGATAACCGCAGCTTGCGATAATTCTGGAACAGTATCATTTTTAAATTTACCGACAGGTACAGTTTCGGTATCAGTAAAAACGAAGGGCTATACCAATGCTTTTTTTACAGTCAATTTGGCAAATAACGATAGTATTTCCCCCAGCGACTCTGAAAATATGAGGCGAGCCAGTAGCACAATTTTTCTGTACCCAGAAAAAGGGGAAGGGACGGCAAAAATAATAGGTAGTAGCCTAGTAGATAGCGATTTAACAATATCAGGTTTAGAAGAAGTTAGTGCTAATTTTAAAGTTCATTATTCGATATGTGCTACAAAAAATGACTACTCTCAGCTAGGTTCTGGCGAAATATTACAATTATTTTACGAGCTTTCGCCAAGCCAAATAAACTACGCTGGAAATGGGAAATTTGAAGTTGATTTACCGGCATCTCTTTCAGGGCTAAACGTCTGCATAAATGCAGATGATATAAAAGTAGCCCAAAAACAATCGGACTCTTCTGTAAAGGAAAAAATATTTTCGTTCCCACCAGATACAATTAACTGTATATCGGGCAAAACGTATTTTTACCAACTCAAATATCAAGAGCAATTTTAAACCATATCCTCGTACAGCTTGTAATGGTTAGCTTGCATTCCTAGTGTTTGGTAGGTTTGCGAGGCTATAGTGTTCGTTTTATCTACATAAAGCCGAATACCGCAATATTTACCTACAGATGTTTCCACTCTGTTTTTTATGAAGCTATAAAACTGGGAAAATACCCCTTGCCTACGAAATTCTTTTTTTACAAAAACAGATTGTATCCAAACGACTTGCGAATTTCGCCAGTCGCTCCACTCATAGGTGGTTAATAATGATGCAATTATTTCGCCATTGAGCGTTGCAGTATAATATTTCCCTTTTTCAGGAAAATCAAAAACAGAGCGTACTCCTTTAACTACAACTTGCTTATCTAATTTTAGATTTTCAGTTTCTAATGCCATTAAAATCTGGAAATCAGCAATAAGTGCCACATCATTTTCAGATGCAGCAGTTATTTTTATAATTGAGTTACTCATGCTCTGTTTTTAGAAACTATTTGGGTTGGCAATAGCAATTACAACAAAAATAAGGATTAGAAAAACGACAATTCCAAGACCAATTAGGGACAATATTTTACCCGTTTTAGCATTTTTTATTGATTTTTCGGTGTATAACCCAGGATTTTTTTCGGCCTCTTTGCCCGCTGTAATGGCTAAAATTAGCCCTACAATACCTGCAATAAATCCCATTCCATAACAAAAAGTACCAACAATAGAAACAATACCTAGCACCAATGCACCTACTGCATTTGGTAAATCTTTTTGCTGAATAATTGGGGGTACACTGTTTTCAAAGCTAGTATTTTGTTTAGTAAATGAGTTCTCAGTTCTCGTTTCATTGCCAAAACTGTTTTCATTATCAAACTTGTTTTCGTCTTCAAATTCGTTAAATCTATCTTCCATCTTTTAAGTTTAAGTTTTTACAAAGGTAACAAATATCTAAGACTAAAAAACAATTCCTGTACTCAATTCTGCAAAATCTGCAGTACCAAAATTAGCTTTTACTGCCATGCCTATAAAAAAGTTTGTTTTTCGGTAAGCATTCGTTTCAAAAAGGTAATATTTTATGGCTAATTTAGAACTTGTATAGTGCTCTAAAAAGACCATAAAAGGCACATTTTTATTGGTCAATTTAAAATATTTTGGAAGAAAAGGCGTATAAAAATTTAAACCACCATGAAAGTAAAAGCCAAAATGCCCAAAGAGAAATTCGTGGGATAAGTAAAAAGTGCCCACGGTAGATTTTAAATTAATATGCTCTGTAAAAAACTCATTTTCAAGAATGTAGTTATTAAAACTTTTGTAATATTTTAGATTAATACCTACCGAAAACCGATGTATATTTTTGTACCTATAAGAATAAGCAAAATAAGCAGAATGTATTGAAAACTTCTTAGTACCAACAGGTTCTAGCGTTTTTGCAAATTCGTGTAAACCTGTACTCAAGCCAAAATTAAATTTAAAAATTCTATTTTTTTGGGAGGTATAAATGTTTTGAGTATTAAAATTTTGATTATTTCTATTAAAGTAATACTTCACGCCTAAGTTTGCCGCAGAAATATTCATGCCGGCATTTGGAATTTGCACATGCCCATTGGAGGCATGAATATACGATACCCCTGCAGAAATTTCGAGCTGCGAATTTAAGCGGTAATTATACGCCAGTTGCATAAAGGACATATTTGTAATGGAAGAACATATTAAAATATTATAAGGATTTGAAATAGCATCAAAAGGCGTATTAAAGTATGAAAATCCTACACCTATCGAGTAAGTTAAATTGTATTTTTCTTTTCGCAACAAGTGTACAGTCATGTTTGGGATAATTGCAAAAGCATTACCAAGCTCGTATTTATTGCCCAAACTTCCACTTATAAAAGATACGCCTATTTGCGGAAAAGTGTATTGGCTATGCCACTTTTTATTGCCTCTGGTCTGCACTCCAACATACAATTCGTTAAGAATTGTTGCTTTTCTTTTAGGAAAGTTTTCAAAAAACAGATAATTATTTATAACCATTCCTGTATGCAATTTATTAGCAATAATAAGTGTACTTTTAAACTCATCAGCCTTACTAATTGTATCAGTAGGGGCAGTTACAGTAAGTAAAATTGCCGTAATAAATGTCATTATTTGCATTGAAGTAATTTTTTTGCATTCCGAATATGACTATCAAAAAATAAATCTTTATGGGGGTTTTTAACAAAAAATATTTTTTTTGTTATGCTTTCTAATAGCTCCAAACTAGCCTCTATATAAT